>JAQXDJ010000428.1 GCA_029251425.1 Vicingaceae bacterium | reverse complement strand
TATATTACTATGGGTATGGCTGCATTCGGCGAACCCAAATACGATTTAGAATATTTGTTAGAACAAAACAAGGAAGTCCTTCTACTAAAAAAAGTATTGATTTTTAAGAAGTTAAGAAGAAGTTGAAATGGTAATTTATTTATCAACAATCAACTCTTAAGACTGACTCCTGGTTTTCGTAAAAAGGAAGAATTATTTTTAACACTTTAAGATGAGGACTTTATAAAATGCAAAAAGATTTTAACTCAGTTTGGGAGAATTGCCTTCAGGTAATTAAGGACAATGTTAGTTTACAAAGTTATAAGACTTGGTTTGAACCAATAAAACCTATAAAACTTAAAAACAATGTATTAACGATACAAGTTCCTAGTCAATTTTTCTACGAATGGTTAGAAGAGCATTATGTAAACATTCTTAAAAAAACAATTAAGAAAGAATTAGGTGCTGAAGGTAGATTAGAATATAGCATTGTAATGGAAAATAACCAAAACGGAACAAAACCATACACTGTTAAAATTCCTGCAACAAACAGACAAGCAATTAAAAACTCGCCTGTTGCGATGCCTATAGATTTAAACAAAGATAAAGCTATACGTAACCCTTTTATTATTCCTGGTCTTCAAAAAATTAACGTTGACTCTCAATTAAATCCAAACTATTCTTTTAGCAATTTTGTTGAAGGAGATTGTAATAGATTAGCTCGTTCAGCAGGTTTTGCAGTAGCAAAAAAACCTGGAGGCACAGCTTTTAACCCATTATTAATTTACGGTGGAGTTGGTTTAGGAAAAACACATTTAGCTCATGCTATTGGAATTGATGTAAAAAACAGATTTCCAAACAAAACAGTATTGTATGTGTCTTCAGAGAAATTTACAACACAGTTTATTGATGCGGTAAGAAACAACGAACAAAACGATTTTATTCACTTCTATCAAATGATTGATGTGTTAATTATTGATGATGTTCAGTTTTTCGGTGGAAAACCAAAAACACAAGATGTTTTCTTCCACATATTTAACCACTTACACCAATCTGGAAAACAAATTATTTTAACTGCAGATAAAGCTCCAGTTGATATAATTGGAATGGAACAACGCTTACTTTCTCGTTTTAAATGGGGATTAGCTGCTGATTTACAAGCTCCTGCTCTTGAAACAAGAATTGCTATTTTAGAAGCAAAAATGTACCAAGAAGGTTTAGAGTTACCAAAAGATGTTGTAGAGTATATTGGTTACAGTATTACAACAAACATTAGAGAATTAGAAGGTGCTTTAATTTCTATTTTAGCTCAATCTTCATTAAATAAAAAAGCAGTAAACTTAGATTTAGCTCGTCAGATGGTTGACAAGTTTGTTAAGAATACTGCAAAAGAAGTTTCTATTGATTACATACAAAAAGTTGTTTGCGACTATTTTGATATGGCAATTGATACATTGAAATCGAAAACAAGAAAAAGAGAAGTGGTACAAGCAAGACAAATTGCAATGTATTTTTCTAAACAAATGACTAAATCGAGTTTAGCAACAATTGGAATGCACTGCGGTGGTAAAGATCACGCAACTGTATTACATGCTTGTAAAACAGTAAACAACTTAATGGATACTGATAAGAGATTTAGAGGTTACATTGATGATTTAAAGAAAAAAATTAGCTTACAATAAGCTACAAAGAAGCAACATTTAATGATTCTCATTATATTGCACTAACTAAACAGGAACGTTAATTTGTTCCTGTTTTTTATTATATGAGTTTTTTAAACAGAAAATACGAAACACCACACCACTACAAACCAATCAACAAGAATGGTCAGAAGGTTTTGGCTTATACAATTATTGGATTAATTGTAGCTGGCCTACTTTACATTTTATCCTTTTATATTTTTTAGCTATGAAAAAAGTATTATTTGTTTGTTTAGGAAATATTTGTCGATCAGCAATGGCAGAAGGAATACTAACTGGAAAAATTAAAAAGAACAAACTTAATTTAAATGTTGATTCTGCTGGAACTTCTAATTACCATATTGGAGAGGCTCCAGACAAAAGAATGCAACAAAAAGCAATTGAACACAGTTTAGACATTTCAAACCAAAGAGGAAGACAATTTAAAGCAACAGACTTTGATAACTTTGACTATATTTTTGCAATGGATGAAGAAAATCAGGGTAACATATTAAAACTAGCTAAAAATGAATCTGATAAAAACAAAGTTGATTTATTTTTGAATTACAGTAATCCAAACCAAAACCTTAGCGTACCCGATCCATATTATGGAGGAGAACAAGGATTTGAAGACGTATATCAAATGCTAAACGAAGCATGCGATAAATTTATTGAAACACTTTAATTATGAGCAAGAAAGGAACCCTATACATGATCCCAATAACATTGGGAGACACAGCTGTAAACCAAGTTATACCTGAATTTAACAACAAAATAATTAATGAAATTGATGTTTACATTGTTGAAAACATAAAAACTGCACGAAGGTTTTTAAAAAGAGCTGGAATTACAAAGGCTATTGATGAGCTTACTTTTTTTGAACTCAATAAAAGAACACAAATTACGGATCTACCTACATTTTTAAAACCTATTGAGGAAGGAAAAAACATAGGTGTACTTTCTGAAGCTGGTTGCCCAGGAATAGCAGACCCAGGGGCTGACATTGTAGATTTAGCACAACGTTCAAAAATAAAAGTTACCCCTCTTGTTGGCCCATCCTCTATTCTACTCTCATTAATGGCGAGTGGTTTTAACGGACAAAGTTTTTGTTTTAATGGCTATTTGCCTAAAGACCAAAAAGATCGTTCTCGTAAGTTAAAAGAGCTCGAGAGACTAGCTAAAAACAAACAACAAACACAATTGTTTATTGAAACTCCCTACAGAAACATGCATGTTTATGAGGATTTATTAAAAAACTGTTTCGACTCCACAAAGCTTTGTATTGCTATTGACATCACTTTACAAAGCGAAAAGATAACCACCAAAACCATTGAAGAATGGAAAAAAACAAAAATTAACTTACAAAAACGACCTTGCATATTTTTGATTGGATAAGTATTTATAAAACTTGACATAGAACAGCTTTAAATGGACTACCTGAAATACACTTGCACTATAGAAATTAATCTACCCATAACCAAAGTTATTGAACTATGGGATAATGAAATCTATTTTAGTAAATGGCAAGATGGCTTCCAATCTATTGAAAACATAGAAGGTTTAGCAGGAAGAGTTGGCACAAAATCTAAAATTTTGTTGCAGCAAGGAAAGCGTAAAATGGAATTGATAGAAACCATTATTACTAACAATTTACCTACTGATAAAAAAGCGTTGTACGAGCACATTCACATGACCAACACTCAAACTACTCGATTTGAATCTATCAATAAAAATAAAACACTTTACATTTCTGAAGTTGAATACACCAAGTTTAATGGTTTTGCTCCAAAGCTTATGGCAAAACTATTTCCTAGTATGTTTAAAAAGCAAAGCCAAAAATGGATGAACCAGTTTAAGGTTTTTGCTGAGGAGTATTCAAATTGATTTTTATTATGACCGTTTCCCTTCTGCACGGGAAAGGAGTATTTTTTTTGTTAAATAGAAAAGGGATGCTAATGCACCCCTAATCACTCACCTAACTTATACCTAATTAACATTTTTATGATAACCAGGTCACACTAAAAACTATCCTTCAATATATTTTGGCGTATTTGCTTTACGCGTTTTTACGTTCGCCTTTTGTATTGTTATTTTATAATTTTCGTTACCAAACTTCCTTTCAATTACAATAGGCTCTTTAGATATCTCGCTACTTTCTCCCACAACACCTCTATATCCGCTAGCATGCTCATGAAAACCATCAGGATCACAAATTAACATTAAAAAAGTATCTGAACCATCATAACCTGGTTCTCCATGCGAACCTCCTATTCCTCCTCTATTGGTCCAAACTTCATAAGTTCCATAATAATAATCTTCTCTATTAATAAAATATTCAAACTCATAAACTCCTGGATAGGTATGGTAATATTCTCCTAATATTGGATTAAACGGAACTGCGTTATTATCATCCCAGTAGCTATATGGTGCCCTATGTTCGTAATCAACTCCAAAATAAGCTCTACCATCTCTACCATTAGGTCCGGGAGTATTATCTACTATTATACAACTTGTAAAAAATAACGGGGCAATTAATGCCAATATGATTCTAAATTTTTTCATAACATTTAATTTTCCTCTTACATTTCAAAAGCTATGCCAAAAACAATATTTTTCTTTCATACTAATTTTAAAGCTACTTGCGTATCTTTGTATTTTATTGAACTGATAGACAAATTATGGATGTTATTGAGCAAGTTAAAAAGCAGGGATTTGTTACTGCTGAGCTTCAAAAGGAAAAGGATTTAATTAGCGAAATTGCTCGATTAAAAAAAGAAAAGAATGCCGTAATTCTTGCACATTATTATCAACAAGAAGAAATACAAGACATTGCTGATTATATAGGCGACAGTTTAGGGTTGTCGCAAGAAGCTGCCGCTACTAATGCTGATGTAATTTTATTTGCTGGGGTTCATTTTATGGGAGAAACAGCTAAAATTTTAAGTCCTGATAAAAAAGTAATTATTCCAGATTTAAATGCAGGTTGTTCTTTAGCAGATTCTGCTCCTACACCAAAATTTGAAGCCTTTTTAAAAGATTACCCTGAACATACTGTTATCAGTTATATTAACTGTTCTGCTGAAATTAAAGCATTGAGCGATATTATTTGCACCTCATCTAATGCTGTTAGAATTGTAGATAGTTTACCAAAAGATGAAAAAATAATTTTTGCTCCTGACATTAACCTAGGAAGGTACGTTGCTAAGAAAACGAATCGTGAAATGGTTTTATGGGATGGTGCTTGTGAAGTTCACATTGAAATATCAGCTGACAAACTTAAAATGCTCCAAGGAAAATATCCTAATTCAAAATTGATTGCTCACCCTGAGTGTCAGCAAGATGTTTTAGATGAAGCTGATTTTATTGGATCAACAACAGCATTATTAAAATATGTTACAGAGAATGATGCTCCTGAATTTATTGTGGCTACCGAAGTTGGTATCATTCATAAAATGAAAGAAGCAACTCCAAACAAAACAATTATTCCTGCACCTGTGCATGAAAATAATACCTGTGCGTGTAGTGAGTGTCCTTATATGAAATTGAATACTTTAGAAAAAATTCATGCAAGCTTAACCCATTTACAACCAGAAATTTTTGTTCCTGAAGATACCCGTTTAAAAGCGTTGAAATCAGTAAACAGAATGTTAGAGCTTAGTTAAAAGGTAAAAGTTTGTAAAGTAAAAAGTTACCCTAAATAAAATTTCTTCTTTGAAATCGACACCTAACACTCATCACTCACAACACATTACAGACTTCTTAGTAATTGGTTCGGGAATAGCTGGGCTAAGTTATGCCTATAAAGTAGCTGAGCATTTTCGTTTAAAAAACGAGAAGACTAGCATTACTATTATTACGAAAGCAAATAAAGATGATAGCAATACAAAGTATGCTCAAGGAGGAATTGCTGCAGTTACAAAAGGCACAGATTCTTTTGAGAGTCATATAAAAGACACCCTAGTTGCTGGTGATGGCTTATGTGATGAGAAAGTAGTTAGAATGGTTGTTGAAAATGCTCCAGAACGTATTCAAGAATTAATTGATTGGGGAACTAATTTTGATAAAAATGAAGCTGGAGAATACGATTTAGCCAAAGAAGGCGGTCATTCTGACCACCGTATTTTACATCATAAAGATTTAACGGGTAACGAGATTGAACGTGCTTTAATTCATAAAGTAGAAACTCATCCTTTTATCACCATTTTAAATCATCATTTTGCTATTGATTTAATTACCCAACACCATTTAGGTGACAATGTTACGCGTACTACAGAAAACAAAGAGTGTTATGGTGCTTATGTTTTAGATCGTAAAACCAACAAAATTTTCACTTTACTTTCTAAAATTACGTTATTGGCCAGTGGAGGAATTGGACAGGCATACCTCAACACTACCAACCCATCCGTAGCAACTGGAGATGGTATTGCTATGGCATACAGAGCTAAAGCGTTTATTAAAAATATGGAGTTTGTTCAGTTCCACCCAACTGCTTTATACAATCCAAAAGATAATCCATCTTTTTTAATTTCTGAAGCTGTAAGAGGTGCTGGAGGTATTTTAAGAGACCAAAATGGTTATGACTTTATGCAAGATTATGATGAGCGTAAAGATTTAGCTCCTCGTGATATTGTTGCACGATCTATTGATGCAGAGATGAAAAAATCTGGAACACACCATGTTTACTTAGATACTACTCATATCTCCAAAGAAAAATTAACAGACCACTTCCCTACTATTTTTAATAAATGTGATTCAATTGGAATTGATATTACTGAAAAATATATTCCTGTTGTCCCGGCTGCACATTACATGTGTGGAGG
>JAQXDJ010000400.1 GCA_029251425.1 Vicingaceae bacterium | reverse complement strand
CGTGTGAAAACTGAATTTCTATTACAAATAAAGAGTATTATTTGTAGTTGTTTTATGAAGTAATAAAACAAATAACACTTAATGAGAATTGGACATATATGTAATGCTAACTAAGTACTTTTACTAATTCTTGAAGAAATTTTAGAGATACACTGCTCACACAAACAATTATCGTAGTTTTCTTTTAAGAAAGCTAGTTGCTCTTTAGTTAACTGATGATTATTACACCAACAAGAATTACCTGAATCATTACAAGTAAATTCTTTTTGGCATTTAGAACACTTTTTATGCTTGACTCCTGGTTTAAGGCCGTTCATTTTCTATCTGAATAGCAACATTGTCAATATGCCCTCCTAAAGGAACATTTAGTTTAGAAACCTTTAACTTGATCTTTGTTACTTCAGGAAAGTCATTAAAAAGAGTTTCCGAAATTCTTTTAGCAACATTCTCTAACAAGTTAGAACGAATAGCCATCTGCTCTTTAATAACAGTAAACACCGCTTGATAATTTACAGCATCCATAATGTTGTCCGTTTCTGCAGGCTTACTTAAATCTGCATCCAACACAACATCAACCTGAAAATTGGTTCCAATATCTGCTTCCTCTTTAAAACAACCGTGAAAAGCGTAAATTTTAATTCCTTCTACAAATATTTTCCCCATTATGATTTACTTTTTCTTTGCCCAAAAATCTTTAAGCGTAGCCGTTCTATTAAATATTAAGTTATCTGCTGTTGAATCATTATCAACACAAAAATAACCTAAACGTTGAAATTGGTATCGTTCTGTTGGTTGAGCATCTTTAAGAGCCAACTCAATTTTACAATTATCCATTACAGTTAAAGAATCATTATTTATAAATTCTTTAAAATCAACTTCTTTATCTCCATCAGGATTTTCTACAGTAAACAATCTATCGTAAGCATTAACTGTTGCTGTAACGTTATGTGATGCAGAAACCCAGTGAAGCGTTCCTTTTACTTTACGTTTACTTTCTTCAGAACCACTTCCACTCTTACTCTTCTCATCGTAAGTACATCTTACCTCTGTAATGTTTCCTTCAGCATCTTTAATGGCCTCAACACCATTAATAATGTATCCGTGCTTTAATCTTACTTCTTTTCCTATTCCTAATTTAAATACCTTTTTAGGGCATTCTTCTAAGAAATCTCCTCTTTCAATGTAAATCTCTTTAGAGAAAATCATTTCTCTTTGTCCTGCATTTTCATCTTCAGGATTGTTATCTGCCATTACAGTTTCAGCATCTCCCTCATAGTTGGTAATTACCAATTTTAAAGGATCTAAAACTGCCATAATACGATTAGTCGTTTTATTCAAATCTGTACGGATACACGACTCTAACAAAGCCACATCAATCATTTGGTCTCTTTTAGAAACCCCAGCAGTATCAATAAACTTATGGATAGAAGCAGGTGTATAACCTCTTCTTCTTAATCCTGAAAGTGTAGGCATTCTTGGATCATCCCAACCATTTACAATATTATCATCAACCAACTGCATTAATTTACGCTTACTCATTACTGTGTAAGTTAAATTAAGTCTTGAAAATTCTCTTTGCTTTGGTCTAATATTCTCATCATGAATTTGATCTAAAAACCAATCATATAATTCTCTATGCGGTTTAAATTCTAATGAACATAATGAATGTGAAATTTTTTCAATGTAATCAGATTCACCATGTGTCCAATCGTACATTGGGTAAATACACCAGTCGTTACCTGTTCTATGGTGAGACTTATGCATTACTCTATACATAATAGGATCTCGCATTAACATATTGGTGTGAGCCATGTCAATTTTTGCTCTCAAAATATGTTCTCCTTCTTTAAATTCTCCTTGTTTCATTTTATTGAACAAGTCTAAATTTTCTTCTACACTTCTATCTCTATAAGGACCATTTACACCAGGTTTAGTTGGCGTTCCTTTTTGAGTTGCCATATCCTCAGAAGACTGAGAATCTACATAAGCTTTTCCTTTTTCAATTAACAATATAGCCCAATCGTGTAATTGTTGAAAATAGTCTGAAGAGTAACATTCTTCTGCCCACTCTAAGCCCATCCATTTTAAATCATACTTAATAGCATCAACATACTCTTGCTCTTCTTTTGAAGGATTAGTATCATCAAACCTCAAGTTTACAGGAGCGTTATATCTATCTCCTAAACCAAAATTTAAGCAAAATGCTTTTGCATGACCAATATGTAAATACCCATTTGGCTCTGGTGGAAATCTAAATTTTAACTGCTCTTTAGAATAGTCACCTTTTAAATCTTCTTCTATGATTTGCTCAATAAAATTGAGTGATTTTTTTTCTTCTTCCACGTTTTCCATTAGGCTACTGTTTCTTTTTTGATATTTTCAATACCTGCTTTCAATCTGTTAATTGACTCTTCTTTCCCAATCAATTCCATTATCTCAAATAAAGAAGGACCTCCTCCTTCACCAGTAATTGATAATCGGATTGCAATCATTGGTTTTCCAAATCCTAATTCTTTTTCTTCAACATAAGTTTTAAATGCCGTTTCTAACACTTCGTTTTTGAATTCAGTATTCGAAAAAACTTCAATTAATTCAGCAACAATTTGAGGAGAATCATCTTTCCATTTTTTCTTTACCGTCTTAGCATCATAAACTGTTGGTGCTTCAAAAAGGTATTTTCCTTTCTCTAAAATTTCTGAAGAGAACGAAACTCTTTCCTTCATTAAACCACATACTCCAGCAAGTAATTCATCACTTACATCTCCTGCAGTTGGCTTAACTAATTGAGCTAATTCTTCGTTAGATTTTGCTCTTAAATATTGCTCGTTAAACCACTTAGTTTTGTCCGGGTCAAATTTAGCTCCCGACTTTCCTACTCTTTCTAATGAGAACTCATTTACCAATTCTTCTAAAGAAAAAAGCTCTTGCTCTGTTCCTGGGTTCCAACCTAAGAAAGCCAACATGTTAATGTGTGCTTCTGGGAAATATCCGCTTTCTCTATATCCAGATGCTATTTCTCCTTCTGGTGAATTCCATTCAATTGGGAAAACTGGAAACCCTCCTGCATCACCATCACGCTTACTTAACTTACCGTTTCCGTTCGGCTTTAAGATTAATGGTAAATGTGCGAATTCTGGCATTACAGCCTCCCAACCTAAAAACTTGTATAATAAAACATGTAATGGCCCTGAAGGCAACCACTCTTCCCCTCTAATTACGTGAGTAATTTTCATTAAATAATCATCAACCACATTTGCCATGTGGTAAGTTGGCATTCCATCAGATTTAAATAATACTTTATCATCTAAGTTGGATGAATCTACAGATACCCAGCCTCTAATTAAATCTTTAAATTTTACTTCTTCTCCTTGCGGAATTTTTGCTCTTACAACATACTTTTCTCCTGCAGCAATTCTGTTTTGAACCTCATCTTCCGATAAAGTCAAAGAATTACTCATTGAATTACGAGAAGCAGCATCATACTGTTGAGAATGACCTCCTGCAATTTTTAAACGCTCACGCATTGCATCTAATTCCTCTGGAGTATCAAAAGCATAATAAGCATTACCAGATGCTAATAATTGATTTACATATTTTTTATAGGTTCCTTCAGCTTTTCTTTCTGATTGTCGGTAAGGACCAAAATCGCCACCAACTCCAACTCCTTCAGTAGGAGTAATTCCACACCATTTCAATGCTTCTAATATATAATCTTCAGCACCTTTAACGTAACGTGTTTGATCTGTATCTTCTACTCTCAACAAGAAATCACCATTGTGTTTTTTTGCAAATAAATAATTGTATAGTGCTGTTCTAACTCCACCAATGTGTAGTGGTCCTGTTGGACTTGGTGCAAACCTTACTCTAACTTTTTTCTCCATCTGATAAATTCTAAGTCTGCAAAGGTAATTTTTTCAACACAAAAAAAGCTCTTTATCATGAATAAAGAGCTGCATTAAAAGATATGATTTTAATACTATTCAGAGATGGCTTCAGCCTCAATTTCTGAAGAATTATCTTTTGGAAAGAATTGTTTATTAAATATAAACACCAACCCTATTCCAACAGAAATAGCTGCGTCCGCAATATTAAAAACGGGTCTAAAAAACATAAAGTGTTCTCCTCCCCAAATTGGCATCCAATCTGGAAAATTACCTTCCATTAAAGGAAACCAAAACATATCAACCACCCAACCATATAGAAATGGCGCATAACCACCTTCTTCGGGCATAAAAGATGCTATTTGGTTAAAGCTTTCATTAAATATTACGCCATAAAAAACACTGTCTAAAATATTACCAATTGCTCCTGCAAAAATTAAAGCAACACTAATTTTCAAACCTTTGTGTGCATTTTTTGGCAATACTTTAAATAAATAGTAACCTATACCAAAAACAGCACAAATTCTAAATAGACTTAAAGCTAACTTTCCCCATTCTCCTCCAAACTCCATCCCGAAAGCCATTCCTTTATTTTCGGTAAAATGAATGTAAAACCAATTCCCTAAAACAGGAAACTCCTGACTCAAGTACATATTCGTTTTTACCCAAATTTTTAACCATTGATCCGCAGTAAGAACAAGCAATGTAACTACAACTGGATTAGCAATTATGGAAATAAATTTTTTCATTGAGGTATATCTCGTCATTGCGAGGAACGAAGCAATCTTATAATCGAAAAGCGTCATTTGCGAGATTGCTTCGTTCCTCGCAATGACGTATTTTATAGTTCCAAAATCAACACTTCGGAACGAATTCTTTTACCCCTGAGCGTTTTTAGCTTCAATGCTTAATGTAGCGTGTGGAACAGCCATTAATCTTTCTTTCTTAATTAATTTACCTGTAACTCTGCAAACACCGTAAGACTTGTTAGAAATTCTGATTAAAGCATTTTCTAATGACCTTAAAAACTTCTCTTGTCTTCCAGCTAATTGAGCAACTTCTTCTCTAGAAAGAGTTGCAGCACCTTCTTCCATCATTTTAAATGAATGAGCTGTATCATCTGTTCCGTTATCATCTGCATGAGATAAAGAGCCTCTTAACCCATCTAAATCATTTTGTGCTACTGCAATTTTACTCTCAATTAACGCTTTGAATTCTGCTAAATCGTTGTCTGAATATCTTATGTCTGCCATTGTGTTTTAATTTAATTTTTCTATCGAAATAACAGTAGTAACATCATTTTCCAATTCTACTGAAACTCCTTGATTTTGTTCTAAACCTTCTACCAAATCTAATTGACCTGCTAAAGTTTCCGAGCAAATATAGTTTTTATTATTATTAATTGCCTGATTTATTTCGTTGTGTTTTAATATTTTAAGATGAATTTTATCCGTCACTTCTAAACCGCTTTCTTTTCTTAGGTTTTGAATACGATTAACAAATTCTCTTGCCATTCCTTCCTCTTTCAATTCATCTGATAATACTATATCTAAGGCAACGGTAATTCCTCCTTCAGATTGCACTAACCAACCTGGAATATCTTGAGTTGCAATTTCAACATCTGCCAATTCTAAAATTACTTCTTGTCCTTCAATTATCATATCTTTAGAACCATTAGCTTCTAACTCAGCAATCTCATCTGCTCCAAACTGGTTAACTATTGCAGCAATTTGTTTCATTATTTTACCATATTTAGGTCCTAATGTTTTAAAGTTTGGTTTAATCGATTTAACTAACACTCCAGTTGTATCTACTAAGTACTCCAATTCTTTAACATTTGTTTCAGAAAGTATTAAATCTTCAACATCCTCTAACTGACGTTTAAACTTATCATCTAAAATAGGCACCATTATTTTTTGTAATGGTTGACGAACTTTTATACTTTCCTTCTTTCTCAAGCTTAATACCATTGAAGAAACCTTCTGAGCAATTGCCATTCTTTCTTCTAAATCTGTATCAATTACAGTAGTATCAGAAACTGGAAAAGCGGATAAATGCACCGAAGTTTCATTTCCTTTTCCACTTACAGCAATTAAATCAGAGTATAACTGATCCATATAAAACGGTGCAATTGATGAAGATAATTGAGCTACAACTTCTAAACATTTGTACAATGTTTGGTAAGCCGCAATTTTATCTTGAGAATACTCTCCTTTCCAGAAACGCCTTCTACATAAACGTACATACCAGTTACTTAACTCATCATTAACAAAATCTTGAATTGCTCTACCAGCTTTTGTTGGTTCTAATTCATCAAAACAAGTATCAACCGTAGTGATTAACGAATTTAATTTTGAGATAATCCATCTATCTATTTCTGGTCTTTCATTTACCGGAACCTCTGCTTCTGAATACGTAAACCCATCTAAGTTAGCATACAATGCAAAGAAACCATAAGTGTTATATAAGGTTCCAAAAAACTTACGTTGAACTTCAGTAACTCCGTCTAAATCAAATTTTAAATTATCCCAAGGCGATGCGTTAGTAACCATGTACCAACGTGTAGCATCAGCTCCATATTTATCTAACGTTTCAAATGGATCAATTGTGTTTCCTAGTCGCTTAGACATTTTAACACCATTCTTATCTAATACTAAACCATTAGAAATTACATTTTTATATGCCACAGAATCAAAAACCATTGTTGCAATTGCATGCAAGGTAAAAAACCAACCTCTTGTCTGATCTACTCCCTCAGCAATAAAATTAGCTGGAAAAAATTTATTATCATCTATTGCTTCTTTATTCTCGAAAGGATAATGTTGCTGTGCATAAGGCATTGAACCTGAATCAAACCAAACATCAATTAAGTCAGATTCTCTTTTCATTGGTTTCCCAGAAGCTGAAACTAATGTAATCTCATCTACATAGTTTTTATGCAAATCAAATGTTTTATAGTTCTCTTCAGACATATCTCCAACAACAAAGTCCGACAAAGGACTTTCAATCATCAATCCAGCTGCTATAGATTTCTCAACCTCAGACTTTAACTGCTTTACCGAAGAAATACATATTTCTTCATCTCCCTCTTCTGTTCTCCATATTGGAATTGGAATACCCCAGTAACGTGAACGAGATAAATTCCAATCGTTTAAGTTTTCTAACCAATTACCAAAACGACCTGTACCTGTACTTTCTGGTTGCCAGTTTATCGTTTTGTTTAGTTCTATTAATCTATCTTTTACTGCCGTAGATTTTATAAACCAAGAATCTAATGGATAATATAAAACAGGCTTATCTGTTCTCCAACAGTGAGGGTAACTGTGCTCGTATTTAGAAACATTAAATGCTTTATTTTCTTCTTTTAATTTGATACACAATTGAACATCAACAGATTTATCAGGCGCTTCACCTTCTGCATAATATTCATTTTTTACGTACATTCCTGCAAATTCACCCATTTCTGATCTGAATTTACCTTGCAAATCAACCAAAGGAACAGCGTTTCCGTTATCATCTAACACTAACATTGCTGGAACTCCAGCATCTTTAGCAACTTGCGCATCATCTTGCCCAAAAGTTGGAGCAATGTGCACGATACCTGTACCATCTTCAGTAGTCACAAAATCTCCTGGTATTACTTGGAAAGCTTTTTCAACATTTTTGTGTGGTAAAGCATAAGGTAATAATTGCTCATAAGTCATTCCAACTAAATCGGTCCCTTTAAATTCTTTTATAATTTGAAAAGGAATCTTTTTGTCTCCTGTTGAATAATTTAAATCTTCTCTTTCTTCATACTTACCAGCAAATTGTTTTCCGACTAAAGCTTTAGCCAACAAAACATTTATTGGTTCGTGTGTATATTGGTTAAAAGACTGAACCAAAACATAATCAATTTTAGGTCCTACAGCCAACGCTGTATTCGAAGGCAAAGTCCAAGGGGTTGTTGTCCAAGCTAGAAAATGTGCTTCATCAACACCTAATTTTCCTGCATCTTTAATCTTAAATTGAGCTACAGCAGTTGTATCTTTTACATCTTGGTAACAACCAGGTTGATTTAACTCATGTGAACTTAATCCTGTTCCTGCCGCAGGAGAATATGGTTGAATAGTATATCCTTTATACATTAATCCTTTGGCATACAATTGACCTAATAACCACCAAACTGTTTCCATGTACTTATTTTCATAAGTTACATAAGGATCATCCATATCTACCCAATAACCCATTTTTTCTGTTAGGTTATTCCAGATATCCGTGTATTGCATTACTGTTTCTCTACACTCTTTGTTGTATTCATCAACAGAAATTTTATTCCCAATATCTTCTTTAGTAATTCCTAATTTTTTCTCAACACTTAACTCAACAGGTAATCCGTGTGTATCCCAACCCGCTTTTCTTTTCACCTGAAAACCTTTTAAAGTTTTATAACGGCAAAAAATATCTTTAATCGCTCTTCCCATTACGTGGTGAATACCAGGTAACCCATTTGCTGAAGGTGGTCCTTCATAAAAAACAAAAGGTGCTTTTCCTTCTCTTGTTGAGATACTTTTCTCAAAAACTCTATTTGCTTCCCATTTATCTAATACTTCTTTAGCTACATTAGGTAAATCAAGTTTTGGGTATGTTTTGTACTGACTCATATTCTATTTTAAGAAGTGCGAATTTACTGATTTATAATATCTTTTTATTATATTTATTCCCAAGATTGAAACGTCTTTTTACAACACTTTTAGTGGAAAAAATTGAATTAAATAAATTAACCATAGAGCTATTAGCTCCAGACCTCCTTTTACTAACTTTAAAAGAAGGAATTACAATTGAAAAAGAGGATGTTTTAGAAGTTAAAAAACATAACCTAGCAATTACAAAAGGTAATAACTATGCGATTGTTTTTGATTCAGGACATTTCACTTCTGTTTCAAAACAAGCTAGAGAACTAATGACTTCAGCGGAAATCGAAAACAAAAGAATAGCCTCTGCTTTTGTAATTAATAGCTTATCTCAAAAAATACTTGGTAATTTTTATTTAAAAGTAAATAAACCAAATGTTCCAACTAAATTATTTTCCGATAAAGGAAAAGCAATAATTTGGATAAAAGAAGAGTTAAAAAAAGCTTAATCTATAGTAGCTATACACTTCATTTCTATTGAAATTGGAGAGGGCAAAGCATTTACCTCAACTGTAGTTCTACAAGGTTGATTACCTTCAAAATACTCGGCATAAACTTTATTATATGTTTTAAAGTCACGTTTCATATCCGTTAAAAAAGTAGTCACATCCACTAAGTTTTCCCATCTAGAACCTGATTCTTCTAAAATAACTTTTACATTATCGAAAACTGAACGACATTGTGCTTCAAAATCAAAAGCTTCATAATTTCCATTCTTATCATACTTTAATCCCGGAATGTTAGCCTCTTCACTACCCGAACCTGCAGCTCTGGGACCAACCCCCGATAAGAATAACAAATTACCAACTTTACGTGCATGTGGGTATAAACCCATTGGTTTCGGTGCTTTATTTGTGCTGATTTTTTCACTCATAACTTCATACTTTTAAGGTTAACAAATGTAAGGTATTGTTGAATTAAATTTCTATTTTTACCTACCTAAATTTAGGGGGGATTAGCTCAGCTGGCTAGAGCGCTTCGCTGGCAGTGAAGAGGTCATCGGTTCGACTCCGATATTCTCCACAAAATAAATTACACAATGAAATACATCATTATTGCAATAGCATTAATTACAACATTATCATTAAAAGCTCAAGAAAATTTTCACTTAACAAGTGGAGAAATAACTTGGGAAAAAGTTTATGAAACTGAAAAATCAAAAGAAGACGTGATTGCACATTTTGAAAAATCTGGTTTATTTAAACTTTTTAAAGTTGAAGAAGAAAAAGTTTTTGCGACTTTAAAACCTCAGCCAATAGATTTAGAAAGAGTTGGAATAGCAGGTGTACCTACAATACTTAGAAAAACTGATTTTGCAGGAAAAGTTCTGATCCGTTTTAAAGACAATAAATACAGAATAACTTATACTGAAATTGTATTGGTTGGCCATGGTGATTTAATTAAAAAAGGAGAAAGACAACCTTTCGAATTACACTATGTAAATAAGGATGGAAAAGACTATAGAAAATACTTTGTTAAAAAACCAAGAACAATTTACAACAATCATTTTAATGAACTATTTGTAATTGAAAAGACTAAAAAAGAAGATTGGTAGTTATGAGTAAAACTGTAATGATTTTAGCGCATCCTTCAATTGAAAAATCAATTGGGAACAAAATAATAAGTGACAATTTTTCTAAAGAAAAGAATACTGAAGTAAGACATTTAGACCAACTTTATCCTGATTTTAATATTGATGTTAAAGCCGAACAGGAAGCCTTACTAAATGCAGAAACCATTATATTTCAATTTCCACTTTTCTGGTACAACGTGCCCGCTATTTTGAAACATTGGATTGATACCGTTTTTGAATATGGCTTTGCTTTTGGTCTTGAATCAACATTAAACAATAAAAACATACTTGTTTCTTTTACAATTGGAAGTCCTAACAAGCATTATTCAGATGAAGTTATTGAGAAAATATGTTTTCCTCTAAAAGGATTAACCCAATATTGCAATCTTAATTATATTGGAGAAATCTTCTGTAATGATATTAATGGTTATACTGAAGAAGCAAAAAATAATGCAATTAACATTGCAAACAAACACTCACAAAAGTTAATAGAACTAATATGAAATTTACCGAATTAGGATTTGAACCCCAAGTACTAGAAGCATTAGATGCTATGGGATTTGAAAGTCCAACACCAATACAACAAGAAGCAATTCCTGCAGTAATGGATAATAAAGATATGATTGCTGTTGCTCAAACAGGAACTGGAAAAACTGCTGCTTTT
>JAQXDJ010000392.1 GCA_029251425.1 Vicingaceae bacterium | reverse complement strand
CTATGATGAAAATTATAGCACAGCAACAACAAGCTACCAAAGGGCATGTAAGAGCGCCAAAAGATGCTGTTATAGCTTATTTACCTCAGCATTTATTAACTGAAGATAATTGTACTGTTTTTGAAGAAACCGCAAAAGCTTTTGCAGAAATTTCTGGAATGAAAACAGAAATGGATGCATTAAATAAAGAATTAGAAACACGTACAGATTACGAATCTGATGCTTATATGAAAATTATTGAGCGTGTTACTGAGCTTGGTGATAAGTACTACTCTATTGAAGAAATTAATTATGATGCTGAAATAGAAAAAGCATTGCAGGGTTTAGGTTTTAAACGAGAAGATTTTACCAGACAAACCAAAGAATTTAGTGGTGGTTGGAGAATGCGTATTGAGTTAGCTAAAATATTATTACAGAAACCAGACTTAATTTTATTAGATGAGCCAACCAACCACATTGATATTGAATCGGTTATTTGGCTAGAAGACTTTTTAGTAAACAAAGCGAAAGGCGTTATTGTTATTTCTCACGATAAGGCTTTTATTGATAACATTACCAACAGAACCATAGAAATTACTATGGGTAAAATTTACGATTACAAAGCTAATTACACCCACTACCTTCAGCTAAGAGCTGAAAGAATGGAACACCAAATAAAAGCCTATAAAGAACAGCAGAAAATTATTGCAGACAACCAAGCATTTATAGATCGTTTTAAAGGGACTTATTCTAAAACAAATCAAGTTGCTTCTCGTGAGCGCATGCTGGAGAAGTTGCCTGTAATAGAGATTGATGAAGTTGATACTTCTGCATTAAGATTAAAGTTCCCTCCATCTTCACGTTCAGGAGATTTTCCTGTTACTGCAAAAGATTTGTGTAAAAGCTATGGCGAGCATACTGTTTTTAAGGATGCTAACATGAGCATTGCTAGAGGAGAGAAAGTTGCTTTTGTTGGAAGGAATGGTGAAGGAAAATCTACCATGATTAAAGCCATTATGGGTGAAATTGATTTTGAAGGAGAATGTGCTCTAGGACACAATGCCAAAGTAGGTTATTTTGCTCAAAACCAAGCTGCACTATTAGACCCTGAATTAACCGTTTTTCAGACAGTGGATAATGCTGCTGAAGGAGATATTAGGACACAAATTAAAAACATATTAGGTCGTTTTATGTTTAGTGGCGACAATATGGATAAGAAAGTAGGTTTACTTTCTGGTGGAGAGAAAACACGTTTAGCTATGGTTAAACTATTATTAGAACCGGTAAATGTTTTAATTTTAGATGAGCCTACTAACCACCTAGACATTAAATCTAAAGACATTTTAAAAGGAGCGTTACAAGATTTTGATGGAACACTAGTTTTAGTTTCTCACGATAGAGACTTTTTACAAGGTTTAGCCAATAAAGTTTTTGAATTTAAAGACCAACGTGTTATCGAGCATTTTGAAACGATTGATGCTTTCTTAGAAAGAAATAGAGTTGAGAGTTTAAAGGAGTTGGACTTATAATTAAGCCTTCCCCAAACCTTTCAATAAACGATAGTGAGAAGCAACAGCTCCAGGCCAAGTCTTAAATTCTTTATAAGCAACACCATGCTCTTTAGCTGTTTGCTTAACTATAGGCGCTAGTTTTCTATAATGAATACTGCAAATATTAGGAAACAAATGATGTTCAATTTGTGTATTTAAACCTCCTGTCATCCATGATCCAAACCAGCTTGTACTTGCAAAATTTACAGCTGTCGAACATTGATGCTCGGTATAAGATTGCGATAAAACATTGTTTTCATCAGGCCAATCTTTAGGCATATCTTCCACCATGTGTCCTAACTGAAATACTAAAGATAACGTTAAACCTAAACCAGCTTGCATTACTAAAAAACCAACAGGAACTCCCCACCAAGGTATATCCAATAATAACGCAGGCCACAAAAATACATTGGCATAATAAATCGCTTTAGCAACATAAACTTTAGTCATTGCCCATTTTTTAAGCGCTGGCTTTTTATAAATTAAATGCTGTTTCTTTTTCATCTGCTTGATGTCTCTCACCAATACCCATTCCAAAGTAAAGATGGCATATAGAAACCATACATAAATATGTTGATATTTATAAATAGGTTTCCACTCTGTTTCTTCATGAAAACGCAATATCGGAGCTGGTGTATAATCTCCATCTGCACCAGGAATACTTGTAAAAGTATGGTGACATTGATTGTGTGTAAATGCCCAATTAGGTGCATAAGCACCAAATGCAGTAAATGTTTGTCCTAATAAATTATTTACCCATTTTTTAGAAGAGTAGCCTCCATGAATAGCATCATGACCAATATTAAATCCAACCAATCCACAAGCAGAGCCTAATAGAAAAACTAATCCAACTAAACTCCAACCAGTAAATGAACCAAAAAGAATAAGCAAGTAAATAGAAAAAAGAGCCGTTAAATAAAATATCGTTTTAAATACCATCTCAGAATTACAATGCTTTGACTTTTTATTATCCTTAAAATATTGATTGACTCTTGACTTTAAGTCTTTTGAGAATTCTCCTTCTTTTTGAAATCGTGGAAGAGGACTTACTTTTTTATTGTTTTCGTTCATTCAATCTTATTTATCAAGATCAAATAATATCTCCTGAGCACATCAAAAGTAGCTATTATAAAATTAAAGCTACTATGATTTAACTGTTTTAAACTAAGCATAGGAGTCCTATTCTATAACACTAAAATTCTTAGTAATGGTCTCTCCATTTTCATCCACAATGGTTAAAATATGTTGTCCTATTTCTGGTTCAACTTCTATTTGATGAAAATGGTTTGTAGTATTTACATACTCTTCATCAATGTGCCAAAACACTTCTGTTTCAGGATTCCTATGAGCAACTTCAAAAACTAATTTACCTGTTGTACCATCAATGTTCTTAGCTAAAGACAACTCTTTTAAATTACTTGGGTAAATAATCTCCATATTCTGCTGCTGTTCTTCACAACCAACCATAAATGGTGGCAAGGCTTTATAATTAGGATCTTTCGTTTTATAATACCATTCCCAAACTGGTGGTAACACAAACCATGATTTCCGTTTCATTTTATCTATCGGGTAACAATCGTTATTTACCATGTATTCCTCATTCTCATCTAAATGTACCCATTTATGATAGGCACATATTTTCGTTTTTAATCCTGCTAAAGGCACAAAAACAGAATCTGATTTTTCGCACCACATAGAACTCCTCATACCACTTTTAGTACAAACAGGAATTTGTTCCATTTCATCATAAGGGGTAGAAAACCATGTTGTTTTAGGTAACTTTTTAAAGACATCAAACAATAATGGTGCTGCAGCGCTAATACCTGTTAAGCCTGACTTCCCTTCTCCAGTAGCATTACCTACCCAGGCAACTACAACATATTCTGGCGTTACACCAACTGCCCAAGCATCTCTATGACCAAAACTGGTTCCTGTTTTCCAAGCTACTTTTCGTAATGATGAAAAATTTTCCCAGCCTCTCTCCTCTCTCGGTCTATGCAAATCTGACATTACATTAAAAGTAGTATAGATTGAAGCCGCAGTATAAGTGGATGAATTGGTTAATTCTTCCTCAGTTTCATTCTCAGCCAAATTGTAATTTACTGTAGAATAATCTTTAGCATTATACTGCCCATTGTATTTAGTATAATTATTTAATGTTCTTGCCATACTTCCATAAATACTCGCCAAATCATTCATTGTTGTTTCTGCACCTCCTAATATCAAAGACAATCCATAATGGTCTGCATCTTTGGTTAGTGTTGACATGTTTAATTCTTTTAACTTGTTATGAAATCGTTTCACACCATAATCCTTTAGCATTCTAACTGCAGGAATATTTAAAGATCTAATTAACGCATTATCTGCAGCAACAGCTCCATCATAACGCTTATCGAAATTTTTAGGCGTATAGCTTGAGTATTGAGTTGGAATATCAGCCAATAAGGTTTTAGGCAAAATCTGACCAGCATCTAACATAGCTGCATAGAGCAAAGGTTTTAAAATACTACCTGTACTTCTTGGAGCGGTAACCATATCTACTTCTCCACCATTTTTGGTTTTACTATTTCCTACATACGCCAAAACATTTCCTGTTTCAACTTCTACGACCAACACACTTGCATTATGCACATCATTTCTTACCATTTTATGATAATGATTATTCAAAACTTGAGCTACTTGATCTTGCATTTTCATTTCGAGTGTTGTTACTAAACGCTCTCCTTTTTTACCTTCTTTAACTGCATGCGTTAATAAGTGTATGGCTCTCTGATTTAACGGATATGGTTTTAAAGGTAAGGGTTCTAGCTTTGCCAATTCACAAGTAGTTTCATCAATCTTTTTTGCAACCAATAATTTATCTAATAAACGATTTCTCTTTGCTAGTAATAATTCATGGTTTTTCCCTGGGTAAATTAAAGAAGGTGCATTGGGTAAGACAGCCAATGTGGTCATTTCTCCCCAAGATAATAGTTTAGGACTTCTTCCATAATAACGCCAAGAAGCTGCTTCCAAGCCAACAACATTCCCTCCAAATGGAGCGTTAGAAGCATAGAGTGAAAGAATCTCTTTTTTAGAATAACCAAACTCTAAACGAGTTGCTAAAAACAATTCTTTAAATTTCTCAAAAAAGGTTCTACCTCTGTTTTCTCGCGACAAGCGAATAACTTGCATGGTTAACGTGCTCCCACCTCTTTTTACTCCTCCACTTTTAACATTGGCAACAAATGCTTTAACCAAAGAAATTGGATTCACTCCCAAATGCTTATAAAAATACTCGTCTTCAAAAAGTAAAATCGCTTCCTCAAATTTTACAGGAACCTCATCTATTTCTGGAAATCGCCACTGCCCATCTTCTGCAATAGTTGCACTTAACAACTGATTATCTCTATCCTCTACAACTGTACAATAAGGTGAGTTGAATAATTGAGCTGGTAAACAAAATGCAAACCAAATAAGTAGTAGAAATGCTACCACCATCTTTATCTTATGTTTGAGCAGGAAAGGTTTCATTGATTCCACAATTTTAAACTTTTGTCAGTTCGAGTATTTCGATTTTTCATCGAAATGTATCGAGAACAGAAAAAACTTATTCTCGATACATTTTTCGTTCCTCAAAACACTCGAACTTACAGCTTTTTAACTATTCAGCACCAGTTACCTCAACCCATTTACCTGGAATTAATGATTCAATTGTATTGTCATACATTGCACCACACTTAACACTTGGTAAATAAAAACGACCTTGGTAAGAAGCGTTTAATAACACTCTAAACGTGCGTTTTTTGTATTTAGACAAATCAAAGAAAGAATAAACCCTATCATCTCTTATATCTTCATACCTTGGTTTATCTTTAATTTTTATAGTTTGAATTTCATCCATCCTAATATTTCTAATTTCCCAACCTGAAGGGAAAATTTGATCCAATACCATTTCTTTGTAATCTCCTCTAAGTCCAGGATGAGCAATACTTACCTCAGCCATAAAATCAGTTCCTTGTTCTAAGCTTGTTGGGTCAATTTTTGAACCGTCCATATCTAAATAAGCCACTTTTACATTTAGGCTATTTTGAGCTAAGGTTTCATTACCCATTAACGGAATACCAGTTAACACTAAATTGATAAACAGTGGTGTTTCACCTTTGTTTTTTAGAGAAATCGTCCCATTGGTAATTCCATTTACCTGAACAGCATGTTTCATAATTGGTTTTTCATCAGAACTCACATTTTCTGTTTTACCATTAATAGTTAACGCATATTCTATTTCTGAAGTCGCATCATCAGCACCAATAAATTTAGCCGCAGCCAATAAACAATAAGCTGTCGTTTGCGTACTCATCCATCTTTGTGAAGTCATTTTTTCTGACAACTCTTTTAATATTGTAAATGCTTCAGATTTTTTCTTCATCAACACCATTGTTTCTAAAATCATTGCCTGATCTCTTTCTACAGAACCATACGTGTATGAGAACTTGTTATACGCCTCAACAGTTGAAGTTAAATCAGTAATGATAGCATTGGCAACTTTACTCTTACCAGCTAATAAATAAGCTGCTGCTAATCTCCACTTTGTTAAAGAATGAAGACCTTTCATTCCTCTCATCCTATTCATAGCACCTAAAGCAGGTTTTTTAGCCAACGCTAAGGTATATAAACGGTAAGCTTGTAACATTTCTCCATCTCGTCTGCTATGGTAATAATACTTGCTCTTTGTAGGCACCCAATCATTGGCATTTTTCTTTTGAAATTTTATCCAATTGTTTAAAAAACCAACTGGTAATTTATATCCTTTGTTTTTTGCTTCTATCATAAAATGACCTGCATAATTGGTTCCCCATTCGCTATCATAATATTCTCCAGGCCAATAACTCAAACCTCCGCTTGCTGTTTGAAAAGTCTTTAAACGTTTTATTCCATTCTTAATATTGGTTTCAATCGCTTCTTTCTTCTCATCACTCATATCAATTAAACTCGTTAAGTACAACTGAGGGAACACAGATGAAGTTGTTTGCTCCACACAGCCATAAGGATAATGAATTAAATATTTCAATCTATTCTCTAAGCCCATAGAAGGAATTGATGAAACTTCCAGCACACCTTCTCTTGTTCCTAAAATACCTAAAGGCGTGTAATCGGTTTTCCAAGTCTTTCCTTTTTCAGCCATTCCGCCAGTAATTTTATTCACTAAAGGATTAGGCATTCTAACATCCAACTCCATTTCGTAAGTTGCTTTCTCTCCTCCTCCAGAAACGGTAACTTTTGCTGTTGCCATTCCTATTTTCTTAGCTACATCAATATCAAATTCTACAATCTGATCGCCTTCTTCAGTAAATGTTATCGTTTTAGATTTACTTCCGTTTATCTTTAACATTTCATTAGTCTCTAATGTTACTTTTACATTCTTAATCTTTTTAGACATAGAGAAAACAGTAACCGGTAGTTTCACCTTTTCGGTAGGGCCTAAAACTCTTGGCAATGTTGCCAATACCATTAATGGTTTTTTAACAGCAGTAGTTTTTTCGGCAGAACCATACGCTCCATCTTGTCCGGCTACAACCATTGTTCTTAAAGAACCAATGTAGTTAGGCATTTTAAACTTAATTGTTTTTTCATCGCCTCCTTTTAACTCAAAAGGACCAAAGTATTTTACTACTGGTTTAAATCGGTTCGCTTTTTTAGCACCTGCATTATTTAAAAACTCATCTCCACCTAAAGCTAATAAACCAGCCATTTCTCCAGAAAAAGCACCCACAACATATTTATACATGTCCCAAGTTTTAATATTTAAAGCCTCTTTAGCGTAAAAGTGTTTCCATGGGGCTGGGGTTTTAAAACGAGTTAAATCCAATAATCCATCATCTACAACAGCAATGGTAAAGGTCATGTTCTTTCCATTTTTCTCACTTACTTCAATTTCCACATCTTCTTCTGGAACCAACACATCTGGCATATCAATTACAGGTTCTAAATGTGTTTCCGGATCTTCTACTTCAATGGATTGAATTCCGTACAATCTAATTGGTAAATTATTTTCTGTTTGACTATGTGGTTGAATTAATGAAATGTTCACAAACACATTTGGAGCCATATCTGGAGTCGCTTCAAAAGTAAATTCATTACCATCAGAAAGTTCTACCCATCTTGTATTAATTACTCTCGAACCTGACTCTAAACTCACTAAAGCTCTACCAACTTTACCTTCTGGTAATTCTACCTTCACTTCTTCTCCAACATTATACTTATCCTTATCAGTAGTAAAAGTTAACATTTCAGCACCTCCTGGTCCTCCAGAACTATTGTTCCACCAACCTTTGTAACTAAAATAAACTACTTGACCAGAACTGTGACCTGTTACCGGATCTGTAACTCTTATAAATCTTCTTCCCCAATACTCATCTCCAACATTTAACTCATAAATCGCTTTTCCATTTTTCGTATCAACATAATCTGTTTTAATTTTGTTGTTACTTCTACTACTTACATAATTTGCTAAATCATAATCGTGTGATCTTTCCCACCACCATCTCCATCTTACATCATAGATTTCAATTTTAACATTACTCCTATTTACAGGATTTCCTTCTTCATCAACAGTAGCAATATTTATTAGGTTCTTCTCATTAGAGAAAAGTGCAGCATTCCATCCTTCCCCTTCAGGAATTTTTAAACCAACATAACCATCGTAAGGAGAATATTTCATTACATAACTATCAATACTAAAATCTCCACCAGCTTCAAAAGCACGTGTTTTAAATTGAGCTTTTAACATTCCTGGTGCATTCTTTTTCACCTTAATTTTTGGGTAAACAGTTGCAATTCCTTCTTGGTTTAACCTTCCCTCAAAAACATTTTGCTCTTCACTCTCAAACTCCTTAGAAGGATCATCAAAACTAAAACCATCAAAACCTTTAAATTGAGTAGAACCTTTTACCAAAGTCATTTCTATATCTGCTTTTAAGCCTTTTGCTGTTGCTCCGTGTAACCATTTTACAGAAAGCTCTCCAGTTTTATTACTCGACCTTAAAATTTCAGAACCAAAGTCTAAATTGATTTTTAAACGGTTCGGTTTAATTGCTTCAATTTTTATTGTTTTAGTAAAGGTAGATCCTCCTACTTTAATTTTTGCAAACCAATTTCCTGTAGGTGATTCTGGATCTGTTTTCATTCTAAAATCATACAACCCGTTTACAGAGTTAGTTTTTACTTTTCTTAAAAACAGTTTATTTTCTGGAGTGTATAATTCCATTACTACAGGATGAGTTGCAGGTATTGCATTGTTTTTATCTTCTAACATAAATGCAACAAACAAAGAGTCTCCCGGTCTCCAAACGCCCCGCTCTCCGTAAATAAAACCTTTCACTCCTTTTTTAGCTGCTTGTCCGCTCACATTAAACATACTAGTTGATAATGATTCTCCATCATCTAATCTTAAATACCCTTTTTGAGCTCCCTGTTTAGCTACTAACAAAAACGGCTTCTTCCCTACTTTAATAGTAGCAAAACCATCAGAATTAGTTACTCCTTTTGCTATTACTTGTTGTTGATAATTGTATAGCTCAATCTCAACTCCTGATAAGCTTTCAGTGCTTTTTAAATCTGTAATAGCTACGGTTATTTCATTGGTACTCCCACCCTTAGCAATAATCCCCAAATCAGAAGCAAAAACATTCCTTACAATACCTCTATTGTTGTTTACATAATAAGATTTCTTACAAGGATTATCACGTTCTTTCCATACATAATCATTATTATAATCATAGTATTCATCATCATAATAGTCATCATAATAATTAGAGCTTGGCCCATCATATCTGGCATCCTCTCTATCTTCTCCTTTATACTCAAAGTCTGCCTCACTCTCTTTTTCTCCACAAGGATAAAGCGAATGTTTTTTGCTAAAACTAATATTAACTCTATACAAAGCTCCTGGGTCAACCTCAATAATTTCTGATAAATCTAAAGAGAAAGTATTCCAACTGCCGTAATCAATTGGTTTATCTGATTTTAAAATAACCTCTTCCTTGTAAACAATTCTACCAACCCTTTTCATTTCTCTAGAACCATCAAATTGGTTCACTTGGAAAAATTGCGCCATATTATCTTCATAAACCTTAACTATTTTAACATTTACAGCACTAAGGTTTACCGCTTTAAAAGGGAATATTAAACCATTGGTACTTGGCAAAATAACCCCATCACCAATTACTTCAATGGCTGGTTTCGTATCGAAAAAAGCCAACTCTTTACTAAACTCATTTTGCATTTGATAGTTGAGTGTATTTCTTATCCCATCTGTTACAACAAGCTTGGCAACACCGGTAATCCTGTTTTCTGGGTAAACTTTAACTTCATTTCTGTTAATTTCTAATCGAACCTCTTCTCCTGATGCAAAATAGATTAAGCCTTCTAAATCTTGTGTTCTTTTTAATGGATCAGAAAAACGAACCGAAACATATTGATTGGGTTGTTGATACACCCTAACATTCATTACCTTAAAATCGCCTAAAGCAGGAATTTCAATATCCATTTCTCCATTTTCTTCTGCTCCAATATTCTTCGCTTCCCATGTTAAATTAACTTCTCCTTTATCTTCTGTTCTGCTCACGCTGTCAATAACAAATGTGTGCCATTTATTATTCTCTCCATGCTCCCAAGTAAGGCTTAACTCATTATTATTTTGAGATGCTTTAAACAGTTCTTCTATTTCTGAAGACAATGCTACATCTGCAGTATTGATAGAACCTTTAATTTTTTGCCATTTCAAATCTTGGTCGTCATAGGCTTCCATCCCATCAAAATAAACTTCAACAGCTTGCTTTATAGTTTGAAACTGAAATGCTAATACTTCTAAATCTTTAGGAACTTCCATTAATTCAGAAAGATCAAATTCTGCACCATATAACATTCCTGAAGTTAAATACTCCGTTGGTTTAAAGGCTACCGTATAGCTATCTTTCCAATAAGCTTCTCCTTCTATGTTCGGATCAAAATCAAATAGATCTTCTGCCACTTCTTCTGTTTGCTTTTCTAAAGCTACTTCTTCTCTAAGGTGAACTACAATTTCTGTTTCTTTAGATATTATACCTGAAGTAAAACCAGAAACATACCCTGTAAAAGCTGGATCAATTTTTTGAGTTTCTTTTGGAGAACCACCAAATACAACATAAATTAATGCCGCAATAGTTAATAATACAGCTCCAACAATAAGTAATTTTTTCATAGTAATTTAATTTCGGTATCAGTCAACTAATTTACAGGATTAAAGGTTTACAGTAAAAAATACTTGTCAATGATTATTAACAACTAAACTTTTTTTATTTTAAGAATAAATAAAACATTAACTTCGTTAAGGAATAAGCATTTAATCAAATGTTCTTCAATTAACTTCAGGAAATTTAGAATGGATAATTATTATCAAATATTAAATCTAAAACCCAAAGTAAAAGAAAATGATATTTACAATTCTTTTAAAACAAAGCTAAATTTAGTTTCGAACAACCAAGATAAAATATGCAAGCTATTTAAAGCATATATAATATTAAGTGGTCCTCCAAAAAAGTTTTACGATATATTAAGAGATCAAGAAGAAAAGGGTTCACAACTCAAAAAAAAATACTTTAATATTA
>JAQXDJ010000391.1 GCA_029251425.1 Vicingaceae bacterium | reverse complement strand
CCATTGCTCCACTTTCAATCTGAAAGTTTAAGTAGTTTGCCATTACAGTTCCAAGCTTATCCATAAGTACATGCCAAGCTTTAGTCTCGTTGTACATAAAAGCTTTCATTTTTTCATAGTTCTTAGAAGGACCGCCTTCTATCATATAACTTGCCAAAGTAAATGGAGCTCCAACAAAACCAATACAAGGAACGTTTAATTCTTTTTTAAGAATCCCTAAAGCTTTACCAGTATAAGCCATTTCTAAAGCAGGATCAACCACTTTTAATTTTTCAACATCAGCAACCGTTCTTACTGGGTTGTGAATTAATGGTCCGTAACCTTTTTTGTATTCAAAGCTAATTCCCATTGGTCCTAAAGGAATTAAAATATCAGAAAATATAATTGCTGAATCTAATTCAAATTGGTTGATAGGTAATAAAGTTACTTCAGCAGAAATTTCTGGTGTAGTACTTATGTCAATGATACTATAAGTTTCCTTAATTTTCATGTACTCTTTTTGGTAACGTCCTGCCTGACGGGCTAACCAAAGTGGAGTGTAAGGAGTTTCTTCTCTTCTGCAAGCTTTTAAAAAATTGTCGTTAAATTGTGTCATGTTGTATCTTATTTAGCCAAAGCCATTGCTTTGTTAATTGCGTTAATAATTTTATTCATATCCTCATCAGAAAGCACAGTACATAAAAACCATGATTCGAATTGAGAAGGTGGAAGGTAAACTCCGTTTTCAATTAATCCCCAAAAGAATTTTGTGAATCTTGCTGTGTCACATTCTTGAGCTTCATCAAAGTTAGTAACTGTTTTTGCGTTAAAGAAAGGATTTATCATTGATCCAAAACGGTTAACTGTTAAATCAATTCCGTTTTCCTTTGCAGCAGCTAATAAAGCTTTTTCAATAATCTCTGCTTGTGTGTTAAACTTGTTGTAAGGATTTTGATTTTTTAATTCTGTTAAAGTTGAGATTCCTGCAGCCATTGCAACTGGGTTTCCAGATAACGTTCCAGCTTGGTACATTGCACCTAAAGGAGAAACCATTTGCATAATTTCTTCTCTTGCTCCATAAGCTCCTACTGGAAAACCTCCACCAACAACTTTGCCTAAACAAGTAATATCAGCTTCAATTCCTAGTAATTCTTGAGCGCCACCAAATTTAGAACGGAAACCAGTCATAACTTCATCAATAACTAATAAGATTCCTGCTTCTTTTGTGATTTTTCTTAGCTCTTTAATAAAAGCATCAGAAGGAAGAACAACACCCATGTTACCTGCAATAGGCTCAATGAAAACTGCAGCAATATCATCACATTCTGCAATGTGTTTTTTTACAGAATCAATATTGTTGTATTCAGCAATTAAAGTGTTTTGAACAGCTTCTTTAGGTACACCAGCACTTCCAGGAATACTTAATGTTGCTAAACCAGAACCTGCAGCAACCAATAAAGCATCAGAGTGCCCGTGGTAACAACCTGCAAATTTTAAAATGTGATTTTTACCAGTAAATGCTCTTGCTAATCTGATTGCACTTAAAATTGCTTCAGTACCTGAGTTTACAAATCTAACTTTATCCATTCCCGGGAAAGCATCACAAACAATTTTAGCTAATTTAATTTCATCTTCAGTACTTGCTCCAAATGTAAATCCAGTGCAAACTTGTTTTTGAACCGCTTCAATAACCTTGTTATTAGCATGACCTAAAATCATTGGTCCATAAGAAAGTACCAAATCAATGTATTCATTGCCGTCAACATCATATATTTTAGATCCTTGGGCTCTTTCCATAAATAATGGATTTCCACCTACTGAACTAAATGCTCTTACTGGAGAATTTACAGCTCCAACTAAATGTTGTTGTCCTGCAGCGTATAATTCTTGTGATTTTGTGTTATTCATTTATTTAAAATTTTTGCTGCTTCTTTTGCGTGATAAGTAATTATTATATCAGCTCCAGCACGTTTTATAGAAAGCAATGTTTCCATCATTACTTTTTGATCATCAATCCATCCATTATTTCCAGCAGCTTTAATCATTGAATATTCTCCACTAACATTATAAGCTGCAATAGGTAAATCAAAGTTGTTTTTTAAATCTCTTATAATATCTAAATAAGATAAAGCTGGTTTAACCATTAATATTTCAGCTCCTTCATCAATATCAGCTTGAGCTTCTTTTAATGCTTCGTTTCTGTTTGCAGGATCCATTTGGTAGGTTCTTCTATCTCCAAAACTTGGAGCAGAATCTGCAGCATCTCTAAAAGGGCCATAATAAGAAGAGCAGTATTTTACAGAGTATCCCATAATGATAATATCTTGAAAGCCATTCTTATCAAGTTCGTCTCTTATTTCTCTAACAGCAAAATCCATCATCCCTGATGGTGCAACCATATTTACTCCAGCTCTTGCTTGAGCTAATACTTGTTTTCTAAGGTTCACTAATGTTAAGTCATTGTCAACATCATGATCACATAAAACACCACAATGCCCATGGTCAGTATATTCACAAAAACATACATCTGCAATTACTAATAAAGTTGGGTAGTTGGTTTTAATATAGCGAATTGCTTTCTGAATTATTCCATCATCATTCCAGCTCTCACTTCCTTCAGCATCTTTATTGATTGGTATTCCAAAAAGGATAACAGATTTTATTCCCAAAGCAACAACTTCATCTAGTTCTTCATGAATTCTATCTAAAGAATAGCGAAAAATGCCAGGCATAGAAACAATTTCCTTTTTGATATTGTTTGCTTCTTCAATAAATAGAGGGTAAATAAAATTAGAGACTTGAAGTTCAGTTTCTCTAACCGAATTTCTTATTTCTTCTGTTTTTCTGTTATCTCTTAATCTAGTTGCCATTTAAATAAATTGAGAACACAAATATAAGATAGTTGTTTGCAGATTATATGAGAAAAGTCATAAAGTTTAGAATGTAAACTTTTATGTCTTAACTTTGAATTTGTGAATGCTAATAAACATATCGTTTTGTTTGATGGAGCTTGCAATTTTTGTAGTTTCTGGGTGAAATATGTTGTTAAAAGAGACCATAAAGATATGTTCAGGTTTACATCACTTCAATCAAAGAAGGGGCAAGAGTTATTACTTGAATTTAAAATAAGCTCAAATGTTGATTCTGTAGTTTTAATTGAAGGGGATAAAGTTTTTATTAAATCAACAGCTGCTTTGCGAATTCTAAAAACTTTAGGAGGATTGAAATCTATCTTTTATGGATTAATAATAGTTCCTTCGTTTATTAGAGATTTTGTTTATGAGATAATTGCAAAATACCGTTATACTTGGTTTGGAAAGAATGATTGTGAGTTTGTTCCAGGACTGGATATGAAGAATAAATTTTTAATGTAAGTTTGTAGCTTGTACGCAGTTGTAGATATCGAAGCCACGGGAGGAAACCATGTTAAGGGAAGAATAATTGAAATAGCAATTATTCTTTTTGATGGAGAAAAAATCGTTAGTGAATACTCTACGCTAATAAATCCAGAAGTTAAAATTGATTGGTATGTTACTAAGTTAACGGGTATTAAAAATGATATGGTTGCTGATGCACCTCTTTTTAAGGATGTGGCAGAAGAAATACTAAACCTTACTAAAGGGAATATTTTTGTAGCACATGATGTTGATTTTGATTATAAATTTTTAAAAGCAGAACTTAAAAAAGTAGGCTTACCATTTAAAGAACCTAAAGTTTGTACCCTTACATTAAGTAAAAAACATTTGCCTGATGCTGAATCATACAGTTTAGGGAAGTTGTGCGAAGAAATGGGTATTCCAATTCCAAAGGAAGTAAGGCATAGAGCTGCAGGAGATGCTGTTGCAACAGCTAAATTGTTGGGCTTATTACTTTCAAAAAACGACTAATAATATTAGTTTTGGTTTTCAATTTTTTTAGAATGCGTCAAATTATTTTAGGTTTTGTTTTGTTGAGTTTATTTTCGTGTAGCGGGAGTAAAGAAAATAAGATTACTGTTGCTGTTGCTAATAATATGCAATATGCAATAAAAGAAATAACGGCTGCATTTGAAAAAGAACACGGTATTAGAGTAGAGGTTTCGGCAAGTTCTTCTGGCACATTAACAACGCAGATAAAACAAGGAGCTCCCTTTGATGTTTTTATCTCAGCAAATATGAAATATCCCAATACACTTTATAAAGATGGTTTTACAATTGAAGCACCAAAAGTTTATGCTGAAGGTGCTTTAGTGTTGTGGACATTGAATGATAAAAGATTAGATGGTGGTTTGGCTGTTTTGTTGGATGAGGAATTTAGGAAAGTTGCAATAGCAAACCCTGAAACTGCACCGTACGGTATTGCAGCAATTGAAGCTTTAGAGAAAGCGAACTTGCATAGTCAGATTGAACAAAAAATTGTTTGGGGGGAGGGTATTGGACAAGTAAATCAATACATCAAATCTAAATCTGTTGATGCTGGAATTACGAGTAAATCAGTACTTTATTCAAAAAATATTAAGAATAAGGGGGTTAGTATTGATGTAGATAAAAATCTTTATACACCAATTGAACAAGGAATTGTTTTGTTAAAGCATGGTAAAAAAACAAACAGTAAAAATGCTGAGTTGTTTTATAAATTTATGTTTTCGGAAAAAACTAAAACAATTTTAACGAAATTTGGCTACGATGTAAAATAGCCAAATGATTAACTGGGTACCTTTTTTAATTACGTTAAAACTTGCTTTTATTACAACAGCTATTCTGTTTGTTATTGCAATACCTATATCTTATTGGTTAACATACGCAAAGTTTAAGTTTAAATTTCTTTTTGAAGCAGTTATAAGTTTGCCATTGGTGTTACCTCCCTCTGTTTTGGGGTTTTATTTGTTGGTAACCTTTAGTAATCAAAGTGTGGTAGGGCAGTTTTTGCAAGATGTATTTGACGTCAATCTTGCATTTACATTTCCTGGGCTGGTAGTTGGATCTGTAATATACAGTTTACCTTTTATGGTGCAACCAATTCAAGCAGGGTTTCAAAATTTACCAACTGCGTTAAAAGAAGCTTCTTATACATTAGGGAAGTCAAGATTTCAAACGCTTATTAGAGTATTGTTGCCTAACATTAAATCATCATTATTAACGGGTATTGTGTTGAGTTTTGCTCATACAATTGGAGAGTTTGGCGTTGTATTAATGATGGGAGGTAATCTGGATGAAACGAGAGTTGCATCAATTGCTATTTATGATAGTGTAAATAAATTGGAATATGATACTGCACACACATACTCATTAATTCTTTTAGTGTTTAGTTTTGCGATTCTGACGTTGGTATATCTGTTTAATAAAAAAGGATTTAAAGCAGTTAAATGATAAAATTCGATGTACATAAGCAATTTAAATCACACGGGTCAATTGTAAAAATTGATTTGAAAGCTGATTGTGAAGAAGGAAAAATTATTGCTGTTTACGGAAAGTCTGGTGTTGGTAAGAGTACCTTGTTACGAATGTTGGCAGGACTTATGAATCCTGAAGAAGGGTTTGTTTCAGTTCATGATGAAGTTTGGTTTGATAGTGCTGTAAAAAAGAATGTTAAAGCCAATAAAAGGAATGTAGGTTTTCTTTTTCAAGACTATTCTCTTTTCCCAAATATGAGTGTTATGCAAAATATATTGTATGGGGTAGAGAAGGATTATGATAAGGATTTTATTAATCGAATTATAGAAGTAAGCGACTTACAAGATTTATTGAAAAGAAAACCAGAAAGTCTTTCAGGAGGACAACAGCAAAGAGTTGCTTTAGCAAGGGCTATTGCTAGAAAGCCGAAGTTGTTGTTATTAGATGAGCCACTTTCGGCATTGGATGGTGAAATGAGGTTGAAGCTTCAAAAAGAAATTTTGGCAATTAATAAAATTATAAAAACAACTATCATTTTTGTTAGTCACGATTTGCCTGAAGTATTTAAGTTGGCAGATGAAGTGCTTGTTGTTGAAGAAGGTAAATTTACTAAGAGAGGAACTCCTTCAGGAGTTTTTGTAAACGAAAAAACAGACATGATTGGAGAGCTTATTTCTGTTGTAGATGAAGAAAACACGAAAACTATTCGAGCATTAGTTGATGGCAAAATTGTTAGTATTGATTTGCCAAAATAAGTCTATTTTATTTTTTTGATGAGGTATTTGGTTACAATACCAGAAGCAGCTCCAAATAAACATTGAGAGGTAACATATGGTAGGTAAAATAAGTAATATTCTACAGGCATTCTCAGTAACCAGGCAAGTCCAATTTCTGCAGAAACACGAGTAAAACCTCCTACTAAACCTATAATACAAAAAAGTACAATAGAGTTAGATTTCTTAAAAAGAAGCATAAACAAATCCACTACAAATCCCAGTAGGGCAAATTGTAAAATTCCTAAAGGGCCATATTTCCCAAAACCTGACATGAAGTGAATAACTCCAGATAAAAATCCAATAGAAGTTCCAGCAAACTTTTTATTGGTTAGTCTGCTGGCTAAAATAAAAAAAGGAATGATTAGCGCATTTTTATGTCCAGGAGCTATAGGAAAACCTGGCGTAATTTTCATAAATCGTATTAAGGTTACAATTAAACTAAAAGCTGAGATGATTGCAATGTCATTATTTGCAAAATTGGCTCTTGCCTCTTCTAGTTTCGAATTTATTAAATCTGTTATTTCAGAAAAATTACCTTTAAGTACAGATTTTACAGATATGCTTCCCCCTTTTTTATTGTCAGATTTATTTTTTTTCTTTGGCTGGCTCTCAACAGTTTTTAATATCCCGTCAATAATTAAAGAGAAATCGTTTGATAAACCAAGAGATTTTAGACCTGTCATAAATTCTTGGCTGGATGTTGTAAAGCGGACTACAAATGTTGCTAACAGCATCGTTAAAAGTTTAGAGGCCATAAATAGTCCAGCATAAAAACCACTGTAACTAATTCCAAATTTCCATTTTTTTATAGCAAGCAAAACAAAATCAGTACTGCCATGAAAAAAAGTATAGAAAAAAACTAAGACTAATAAAAATGTTCGAATTCGTTTTAAAGGTTTTAACTTTTTAATTGGAATCTGAAAAGCAAGCCAAAGTATAATTTGAAGTGCAAGTAGGCCTAAAACAATATAAACGTTATTAAAAACAAATATACATATCGAAATAAATAGAAT
>JAQXDJ010000390.1 GCA_029251425.1 Vicingaceae bacterium | reverse complement strand
CATATCAAGTATTTCATCAGGTAATTCTCTAAACTTATTATTTCCTAAATAAAGAATATGTAAATTTTTACAACCTGTTATTTCTTTAGGAAGAAGTGTTAACTGATTGTCATCTAAATACAATTCGGAAATTTGAGATAAAGCTCCTATCTCTGGAACTAACGTTTTTATTGAGTTATTATCTAACCATAAAAACTTAAGGTTTTTTAATGCAGCCAATCGTTCAAAACTACTACTGTTATTAATATTGTTATAAGATAATTTTAAATTTTTAAGAGAAGTTAGTTGAGTTATACTTTCTGGAATTTCTGTCAAATCATTATTTGAGAGATTTAATTTTTCGAGTTTCCATAAACCATTCACCTCATTAAAATCTTTACTATAATTAAGTTGTGGATTATAAACTAAGGAAATGTTTTTAATGCTTTTTAATTGACTTATCCACTCAGGAAGGTTTTTTAAATTATTTGAATCCAGTTGAATTACTTGCAATTTTTCCAAATTAACTATCTGATTTCCAATCTCATAAAAATCTAAGCTAGGATTATTAGAAAGGTTTAAAAAATTTAAATTTTCGTACTTCTCAAAATCATTGGGCAACGATTTTAAATTTTGACGACTTAAATCTAATCGAACTATTTTGTTATGATTTTCTTCATCTGAATTATATTTAATTGTTTCGCTGTAATAAACAGGTCTGCAGGAAGCAAAACTCAACACCAACAATATGTAAATTAAAAACCTACTCATTAAAATCTTTATTTAATGAAGTGTTAATGTCAAACAACGAATAGAATTTACCTTTTTTAGTTACTGGCCATGCAAACCTAGGAACCATTCCAAAACTATCGTGAATAGAATTCTGTACAAATGCACCAATTTTATAATTATCAATACCTATTCTTCCATCAATATTAAAGTTGTTTTGCTGGTTTTGGTAAACAAAAGAAGAAAACAAGTTTAAATGATATAAATCATCATAAGGTTTTGTATTAAACAAAACTGCTACAGACCCATCTTCATCATTAGTTGTTGCTCTTGGAGGTTTTCCATAATCTGCTTCAGGAGTAAACATATCTAAACCAACACCAATACCATATAATTCAAAACCTTTTATTGAAGTGTACGACAACATTGCTCTAGCAGTATTACCCTTATCGGTTCCTGCTCTATTAAAAAACCATGCACTCAAATCATTATTAATGTTAAAAACAACACTATTCTGATTTTCACTCACCCTAATAATTATACCACCTTGCTGATTCTGAAACTTACTCAAGTCTCCTGTAATTTTATTTAGGATTACCGACATCCCTGCTCCATAAAACTGTCCTCCTTTTATCGTGTAATCATAAAAAGAAGTATGTTTAGTTAAGCCGACATTTGAGCCTAATAAATTATTGTTTTGTCCATAACCAACTAAACCAAACATTTCTAAACTACTAGAAAAATTGCCCTGATAAATAACGTATTTCTGAATAAATGGAGAGAAATTAAAGTTAACCCCTCCTTCTAATGAAGTTTCTGATTTATAAGTTGTTGTTCCGAATATCGAAAGACCAACATTTAATGCTTTTAACTGCGTTCCAAATAATAAATTTACAGAAACAGCTCCATTTATTGTCCCATAGAGATTTTGAGAAAATGACTTGCTCGCAAATAGAAGTAAAAATATAAAAAATAGAATTCTCATTATCTATATACTAAAGTCAACATTTAAAAATGAATATA
>JAQXDJ010000378.1 GCA_029251425.1 Vicingaceae bacterium | reverse complement strand
CATACAGCTATATAGTAGGTGAAACAATCACTGAAAATTTTTACTATCCACAAGCTGGAACTAACTTTTTAGCGGGTATTACAATGAAGTTTTAGATATGCTTGCTTGTAATTCTCAGCTTGGCTGATAATCTCTTGCTAGGTTTCCTAATTTTTAAAAGAAAGCTCCCCAATTTGGGGAGCTTTTTCTTTTTTAAACTTTTCTTATTGCTTCTATCAATTAGCTTTGTTATTATTTCAAGGTCTGTCATTTGTAAATCCCTATTATTGGTTATTTAACGATTGTTATCTGCCCCTTTGAAAATACTCCTTTTGTAGCAGATTTAAACCAATAGACATAGTTGCCCATCTCTAGTTGATTGTTGCTTAAATCATAGCCTTGCCAAATAAAGTTTTCATAAGCTGTAATGTCTTTTTGATAGACTATCACTCCAGTTTTTGCATTTCGAATTACAATAGTAACCTCGTCATACAATTCGGGAACTTCTATTTCCCATAACTTATTGTAGTTAGGTTGTATCACAAAATTACAATCAGCATAAGTTACTTCAATCGATTTTGTTTTACTAATACAGCCTAAATTGTTTTTTGCTACAACTTTATAGTTGCCAATAGAAACAATTAACTCTTCCAGTGAAGAGTGGTAACTTTTACCATCGTCAATTGAAAATTCTGAAAAACTAATTCCTTTTTCAGCTACATCGTTAAATATCACTTGACCTTCTTTCCCGCCAAAACAAGGTTGTACTAACTGATAGCTTGGGAATATTTCATTAACTCCTAAACAAGGATCTGGAGTTATTTCAGGTTTTGCTTCAATTATCTCTGGCCTTACTTTCTCTTCTAAAATTATTGGCTTATCTTTTTTAACTAATTCTGGTTGATCTGCCGTTTGATCTGGGTCATTCTCAGCTGTAACTTCATTATTCCCATCAGTAAGTCCAAGAACCTCAACTGCTTCTTTCACGGTTACAGAATCTTCTTCAGTTGTAATAGATGTTTCAATTTCTTGATTTTCAACATCAAAGTTTCTATCTGGATTAGTTTCTATTATATCTTTTATAAGCGCTTTATTTTCTTGATCTTGAGCCACTATCTCATTAGAATCATTCTGACTGACAAACCATATTGAAAATAAAACTCCAACAGCAACTATAGCAATACCTAATCCCCACCATTTTTTTCCAATAGATGGAGAACTTGTTCTTTCATTATGAATTTGTTGCAATTGAGCCTTTATCTTCATGCGCTCATTATTCACAATTACTAAGTTCGCTAATTCTTGTAATTCTACTTCCTTTTTAAAATTAGTATTACTTCCCATGCGAGAATTAAATTCATCAAGAGGAGTACCTGAAAGATTTCCATTTAAAAAATCATCTATTAATATGTGATCGTTCAATTCCATTAATTATATATCCAAGCTTTAATATTATAGTTCGGATTTTCTTTAATAATCCCTATCAAGCGTTGTTTGCATTTGTAATTTTTAGTTTTTGCCGCGTTTGCATTGGCAAACCCCATCGTTTCTGCAATTTCATCCATCCGCATATCATAAAATATACTATAGGTTAACATTTGCTTACACCGTTCTCCTAATTTATCAAGGAGTGCTTCAATTTTTTTTGTATTGTCATCATCCATACTTTGAGATATTAATGCTACATCGTCAGGCACAGAATCCATCTTTTCCATTTCTTTCTCTCCAGTAATCAAACGATTTTTTTGTTTTGCTCTATTCACCCAAGCATTTTTTCCAATAGCAAATAAAAATCCTTGAACACTCTTCCCTTCATCAAATCTGTTTTCTAATACATAGTTATAAAATGAGAGTACTGCATCTTGAAAAATATCTTGAGCTTCTTCTTCGCTACCGTTGTTTTTTAGTATCCATTTTCTAATTTTGTATTGAGCAGTATCATACAAATAACTGAGCACCCGTTCAGTTTTACCTTTACGGATGCTTTCAATTATTTCTTTATCTGTGTATGATTTACTCATTATATTACTTTACAATAGTAACATTAAACACTCCGTTGTCTGGACAAATGATAGTATAATAACCCATTGGTAAATCTTGGTTGTTATTATTCTTACCAGCCCATTTAATGTTCTGAGTTACATTCTTTACTAAGAATCCGTTTTTATCATAAATTTTAGATCCTGCAACCACACTAACATCATCAGAAAGTCCATCTTGATTTGGTGTTATAATCTTTTGACCACTTTGACAGTTTCCGATAATCACCGAGTCACAAAACATAGCTGTTGGGTTGTTTGGGCAATTCATATCAACTACCGTTAAACATACCGAATATACCCCTGGCGCTCCGAAAGTATGTATAGGGTCATTGTCTCCTGAGGTAGTTCCGTCTCCAAAATCCCAGCTAAGTTGAGTCGCATTAGCTGCATTTACTGAAGATCCATTCGTAAATGTTCCTATAGAATTATTTGCAGTATATGTAAACATTGCTATAACTGAACAAGGTGGTGTAGTTATATAACTTTCAATACACATATTATCTACAGCAGCTTCTTGTCCGTGAACTTCAATTGTATTGATGTTACCTGTTAGGACAATGTGATACCCAAAACTCAATGGTGTAGCTGTATAAGTAATACCTGTAGGCAGGTTCGTTATTGGCTGCCCATTTACTAAGTAAGGGTTTGCACTCCCATCATGAAGTATATAATTAACATCAAACTCTATCTTTTTAGAAGCATAAGCAACTCCAGAAAAATCAATCATTGTGTTTGTGTTGTATCCGAAAAAAATGTTTCCAACAAAATTAGAGTTCCCATTAGCTCCAGTGTAAGCCGAAGCAACATGGTCTTGAATATTAACGTTTCCTGGCAGACCGCTTAAGGTCCAATCAAAATATTGAGAACTAAAAGTAACTCCATTATTTGAGTACCAAGCTACTCCATAGTTAGTTTGGCTTGTAGGAATTGTTAAAGAACCTATAGTATCTTGAAAATTAATACAGCTTTGAGCAGAGGTTGATTTAGTTGTTAATCCTAAAAGAATGATTGCGATTATTAATAATATTGTTTTTGTTTTCATATCGTATAGTTTAGTTTAGTTTATTAGACTACATTATAATACTTAAAAAGTAACCCCTTTATTTAGATTTTCTTTGTGCTCCTAATTTATATCGGATAAAAATTTCATACCTATTTACATAAGATCGTTTATTTTTTAAACTAGGAATGAAGTAGGAAAAATTAAAATCAAATCGTGAACTTAAAAAGGGAATATCAACCCCTCCTAAAAAAAAGTAGTATCCATTATCTAATTCCATACTTGCCCCTGCTAGAATGTGCTGTTGAAATAATGCCCTTAATCCAATTGCGCTATAAAACCCAGAAAAAACAGATGCTGTTGATTTACTAAATCGCCCTAAAGCACTTGGTGTAATTTTAAAATCTTCGCCCACATCAAAATCATGTTCTACAAAAGTATTTAAATGTCGTGTTAATGTGATTTTTTGATCTAAAGGCTGTAGAGTTGGATTAGTCATTTGGTTCAAAGTTAATCCAACTCTAGTTTTATCACTATAGAAGCTTAAGCTAAAAGCTCCATCAAAAGTATAACTACTTATGCCACCTGTTACATCATTTGAAACAATGGAAAAATTGTAGAAACCACCGGTAAAACCACCAGCAACATTATATTTTTCTGAAACCTTTAAATGCCTACCATAAGTGATACCAGCTCTATTTCGTCTAATTAAAAACCCTTCTTTATCACTTACAAACTGAAGCCCAAAAGTATGATGCCCACTATTTTTCTTCGCATCCGTTTGATAGCGTCCAGAAAATAAAGTGGTATTAATTCCTCCAAAATTATTGCTGTTTCTTTGATGCCCGAGGGTCAGTATTAAGTTTTCATTATCAAACCCTATTGCATTAATTTGTGGATCATTAAAAAATTGACCATAATAAACGGGTAATTCAAAACTCTCGTTTTGCCCATAATATAGCCCAATTGTGCTAAACACAATTAAAAATATACTTGCTGTTTTCTTCATAATTAATTA
>JAQXDJ010000376.1 GCA_029251425.1 Vicingaceae bacterium | reverse complement strand
GATATTGAATTAGCTTACACTTTGGCCGATGGATTAGAATACATTAGAACAGGTATAGCATCAGGAATGGACATTGACACTTTTGCTCCTCGACTATCATTTTTCTGGGGAATCGGTATGAATCATTTTATGGAAATTGCCAAAATGAGAGCTGGAAGAATGTTATGGGCTAAAATTGTTAAGCAATTTAATCCTAAAAATCCAAAATCATTAGCATTAAGAACACACTCGCAAACTTCAGGTTGGAGTTTAACTGAACAAGATCCTTATAACAATGTGGCCAGAACAACTATTGAAGCAATGGCGGCAACTTTAGGAGGAACTCAATCTTTACACACTAATGCGCTAGACGAGGCGATAGCTTTACCTACAGATTTCTCTGCAAAAATTGCTAGAGATACTCAAAAATATATTCAGCAAGAAACAGAAATTACAAGAACTGTTGATCCTTGGGGAGGATCTTATTATGTAGAGAAACTTACCCATGAAATTGCCAACCGTGCTTGGGAATTAATTGAAGAAGTTGAAGAATTGGGAGGAATGGCTAAAGCCATAGAAAAAGGAATCCCTAAATTAAGAATTGAAGAAGCAGCTGCACGAAAGCAAGCAAAAATTGATGCTGGTAAAGAAATTATTGTTGGCGTTAACGAATATATTCTTGATGAAGAACAACAATTAGATATTTTAGATGTTGATAATGATGCAGTAAGAGAAAGTCAGATTGCGAGATTAAATCAAATTAAAACAGCTAGAAATTCAGAAAAAGTAACTGCTACTCTAAAAAATATTACCGAAATTGCTAAAACAAAAAACGGAAACTTACTAGAAGCTGCTGTTAATGCGGCAAGAGAAAGAGCTACATTAGGTGAAATTTCTGATGCAATGGAAGAAGTATTTGGAAGGTATCAAGCTCAAATACGTTCTGTTAGTGGTGTATATAGTTCAGAAGCTATGGAAGACAAAGATTTTATAAAAGCGAAAGCTTTAGCTGATCAATTTTCAGAATTGGAAGGTAGAAGACCACGTATTATGGTGGCTAAAATGGGACAAGATGGACATGATAGAGGTGCAAAAATTATTTCTACCTCTTTTGCTGATTTAGGTTTTGATGTTGATATTGGCCCCCTATTCCAAACTCCTGCTGAAGCTGCTAAACAAGCTGTAGAAAATGATGTGCACATTTTAGGTGTTTCCTCTTTAGCTGCTGGACATAAAACACTGGTACCGCAAGTTATTGCTGAATTAAAGAAATTAGAGCGAGAAGATATTATGGTTATTGTTGGAGGGGTTATTCCGCAACAAGATTATAATTACTTATTTGAAGCTGGTGCTGTTGGCGTTTTTGGTCCAGGAACAAAAATTAGTAAAGCTGCCCAAGAAATTTTAGAAATAATGATTGAAAGTGTTCAATAAATGAAGAAAGCTACTTTAATAATCTCTTTTTTAATCGTTGTCATTTCAATGAATGCACAAAGCATTACAGGGAAGTGGAAAACCATTGACGATGAAACTGGTGAAGAAAAATCTGTTATTGAAATCTTTAAAAGAGGTGATAAATACTTCGGGAAAATAGTAGATATAATGGACACTTCTAAAAAGAATAACCTTTGTAAGTTATGTCCTGATACAAGAAAAGATCAACCCATTTTAGGAATGGAGATCATTAAAGACTTAGAACAGGATGGTGATGAATTTGAAGATGGAACTATTTTAGATCCTAACAATGGTAAAATTTACGATTGTAAAATTTGGCTAGAAGATAATAGCAAACTTAATGTTAGAGGTTATGTTGCTTTTTTCTACAGGACACAAGAATGGATTAGAGTTGAGTGAAAATTATATTTTACTGATGTATTACAATCATAGTAAGTAACATTAAATAATTAAAAAATGAAATCAATACTATTATTATTTATTTTAGGAATAGCTTCCTTAGGACACACTCAAGTTTATCAACCAATGCTTGGTAATCTAAATGAGTGGAAAATAACTAATTGTAATTCTGCAGGATGTTTAAGTAACACCTATTTTATTGATGGAGATACTACATTCTCTGGTTTTCATTATCAAATTTTAAATGGTTTCCATTTTATATCAAAAACATTTTGGTTAAGAGAAGATTCTTTGGCACAAAAAGTATATTTTTCATACGATACTGGAACAAGAAGAGAAATTTTATTGTACGACTTTTCACTTCAAGTAGGCGATTCTATGGATATGAAAAACCCAATAACCCCTTTTCCATCAGATGCAGGTTACTTTACTGTTGATTCAATAAATACGGAACAACTTTATAACGGGAATTTATATAGACACTACTATTTCTCTCCAAGTACTTCTAACACAACTAGCAGTAATAATGCAGAATGGATAGAGGGTGTAGGTTCTCTATCTCTCATTAATGCATCATCTGGAAAACCTGACATAAATGATGTTGGAGCATTGAGTTGTTTTTTTAAAAATGAACAATTAATTTATGCTAACCTTGATTCTATTTCAGAATGCATAAACATATATACAGATTTAAAAGAAGATAATTCATCCAATAAAAATATTAACATCTACCCAACTCTAGTTGAGAAAGAATTACATATTACAAATATTAAATCAATGAAAGATTTATCTATTTATGATATAAATGGTATGCAATTAAAAAAAGCCTCATTAGAGAATATCGCTCAAATTGATTTATCAATAAAAGAATTTAAGTCTGGTATTTATTTTATAGTTTTATCTGATACACAATACAATAGAAGCACCTATAAAATTATCAAAAAATAATATTCTTGATTTCTAAAAAATATTATACAGTTATAATTCATCTATTTTTTTTCAAGTTTCTTTAAATAATTCTTTTGGGTTTATTTTACTTTTATAAGACTTAAAAACTGATTAAATTTTCACTCCAATAACGCAAACATCATCAATCTGCTCCAAATCCCCCATCCAAGAAATAAAATTGTCTGTTATAATTTGTTGCTGTTCATCCATACTCTTAGTTTGTATAGATAACAATAACTCTCTAAAAGCTTTAGCTTTAAATTTCTTCCCCTTTTTACCTCCAAATTGATCAACATATCCATCAGAAAAAATATAAATAGAATCTCCCTTTTGCACTTTCATTGTATGTGTTGTATATGGCTTAGGATCAAAAAATTTACCAATTGGTTGTTTATTAGCTTTTATCTCGTAAATAATAAAATTATTACTTTCAAATTTCCTTACATTCTCATCAGATACACCATCAATTGGACCTAAATCTTTATGCCTAATTAGCCACAAAGGGTTATGAGCTCCTGCATATTTTAAAACATTCTCTTCTAAAGAACATAATGCAATATCCATCCCATCTTTAACTTCTTCATCCGATTTCTCAAATTCTTGTATTACAATTTCACGAGCCTTACAGAGAATATTACCTGGGTCAGCTAATCCATATTCTCTAACAGAACGGTTTAATGCATTATTACAAACCACACTAACCATTGCCCCTGGAACACCGTGCCCAGTGCAGTCAGCAGCAGCAAAGTAAATTTTATTCTCCCATTCTTCAAACCAATAAAAATCACCTGCAACAACATCTTTAGGTTTGAAAAAAACAAATGAATCTGGAAAATGTACTTTAACAAATTTCTTAGGAGGTAAAATTGCCAATTGAATTCTTTTGGCATAATGAATACTATCCATTATATCTTTATTTTTTTGCTCTATAATGTCTTTATTATTTTCTAATTCATCCTTTTGTTTAGAAATTTCTGCAGTCCTCTTTTTTACTTCATCTTTTAATTTTTCTTCAGATTTTTTCAGATTTGCTACTCTAATCTTCATAAAAGAATAAAAACTTACCACAATAATAAAAACAGCAATAAGGATAAACCACCATTTTTGCCAAAAAGGAGCTTCAATTTCAAAATAAAATTGATCTGGTTGTGCATCTTTCCAATTATCTTGATCTATCGAGGCCTCTACTTTAAATACATATTTACCTGGAGGTAATCCTGAGTAAGTAGCTGTTAAAGATTTTTGAGCATATATCCAATCAATATCATGCCCTTCAATTTTATATCTATATACTATATTCTCTGGAGTTTTATACCATAAGCCTATATAGTTAAAGATTAAATGGTTTTCATTGTAACTTAAAATATTAGTTGAATCTGTTAAATTGTTTTCAAGCGTTTGTTTTTTTGTAATATAAACTTTAACCTTTGGTTTATTTTCCTCATTTGCTAATGTATTATACTTTACAATTCCGTTATTAGTACTTATCCAAACAATTCCGTTATTATCTTTATAAATAGCATTTAAATTAGGCTCTAAATACGCTACTCCTTCATCTTCTCTATAATTTGAAAATCGATTAGTTTTAACATTATAAATAGTGATTCCTTCATTACTTGCTAAAACACAATTACCATTGTTATCTACAGTTATAGAATTAAATGAATTAGTTATTAAGCCCTCTTTAGTAGTAAACTGTTGATATTTTTTTCCATTAAACTTTATTAAACCTTGATTTGCAGTTGTAAACCAAATGTTCTTTAATCCATCTTCAACAATACCATATACAACATTACTTAAAGTGTCAAATCCTTCAACTGTTGTTAGTTCTCCGTTTTCTAACAATGAAACCCCTCCTCCTTCATTTGCAAACCAAACTCTGCCTTTAGAATCTTTATATGCCAAATAAGTATAGTTACTACCTAAACCATCTTCTTTAGAATAGTTTTTAAACTCATTTTCCTTAGAAAACTTATCAATATAGTTTACACCTCCACCAGAAGTTGAGAACCAAACATTTTTATCATCTCCTGTTATTGAAATTACATTATTATTAGATAAGCTATTTTCTGAATTAAAAATTTTATAATCTAGGGTAGCTGTGTTAAATTTATAAACCCCATGTCCATACGTTCCAACCCACACCGTAGTATCGTCAGATTGATATAGGGAAGTAAATGTATGATTGACATACTTATCATTACTTAACATTTCTTGAGAAGTAAAAGTCCCATCTACAGATTTATTCATTATAATAAGGCCTTTAACAGAAGCAACCCAATACCTATCTTGTGAATCAATTATGAAACTATATACCTGATTTGAAACAAGACCTTCATTTGTATTTAATATCTCAAATAAATTTCCTGTAAATTGTGATATTCCTTCTTTTGAAGGTATCCAAATATTCCCTTCATTATCCTTAAAAATATTATTTGTTCGATTGTTTCCTAAACCATCTTTAACTTGATAGTTTTTGTATTGATAATCGCTATCAGATACATAATTCAATTTTACGACACCTTTCCTTTTTGTGCTTATCCAAATTTCACCTTCTTTTCGTATTAAAAAATGATTTAAATTTCCAAAATCCCAATTTGGTATCGCAGCTATTTTTTTAGAGCTTATATCATAAATAGCAACACCTTTTTCTTCCATACCTATCAATAAATTACCAGTATGATCAAATTCTAATTCTTTAATAATATTATCAGGCAATCCATTCTCCATAGATGTTTTAATCCAATTATTATTATCTTTAACTAGAACACCTACATCTGTTGCTAACCATATATTACTATTAGTATCTAACTCTAT
>JAQXDJ010000187.1 GCA_029251425.1 Vicingaceae bacterium | reverse complement strand
AGTATTGTTCCTGTTATTAATAAAAGAGTAAAGATTTTTTTCATAGTATTATTATTATGGTTAAGAGGTAAAAATAAGCTATTTATCTAAATCCACAAAATAATCAACCCTACCAAAGGTTGTATATACAACTTTATTTTGACTATTTTTGGCTTATGAAGTTTAAAAACATAAAAGAATTTAATCCTCAAGAATGTATTTCTGGAAGAGTAAAACGTTTAAATAGATTAACTGCAAACATTTTTAGAAAGCACCTTTCTCCTTTCGGAATAACTGACAGTCAGCTAACCCTGCTTTTTATCTTATCAAAAAAAGGGAAGTGTAATCAAAAAGAGATTACAGAAATTACTTGTCTTGAAAAATCATCATTAAACAGAAACTTAAAACGATTGGTTGACAAAAAATACATCTCAAAACAAGATTTCCCACTACTACAACTTAGCCATGAAGGAAAAGTATTTGTAGAAAATATTATTCCTGAATGGGAAAAAGCAATGACCGAAATAAAAGAACTGATAACCGAAGATGGTATTAATGGAATTAACATCGCATTAAAAAACATCACTAAAACAAAATAATATGATTTTACAACTAGGCTATATCGGACTAACGACATTAATGGTAATCCTTATTTCTATTATGGGAAAAGAAGTCATTAACAAAACCGTATCGGATAAAAAAACACGGAACAAAAAAATCACTCTCTTAGTTGGCGGATTGATTCTTTGGCAAATCTATCAATTAGCAATTGGCGCTTCGGGTTTTCTTACCGACTTTTCTTTACCTCCCCGTTTTTTATTTTGTTTAGTATTACCAGCATTTTTATTTACTGGAATTTTCTTATTCAAAAACAAGGATAAAGGTTGGATCATGGTTGTTCCTGAAGAATGGTTAACCTACATTCAATCGTTCAGAATTTTAGTGGAAACCTTATTTGTATATTCGGTTTCTGCAGGAGTTTTACATCCCATTGTAACTATTGAAGGCTATAATTTTGACATGGTTTTTGGAGCTTCAGCAATTGTAATGTGGGTCTTCACTTATAAAATTAAATTCTTTTCTAAATCTATTATAATCGCTTGGAACTATCTCGGGATAGTTGTTTTAGCTTCTGTCATCTTTTTATTCGTAAGCTCTGTTTACTTTCCTAACATTTATGGACTAACTGTAATGATGCCCAAAGAATTTACTACAGCACCTTATGTTTTAGTTGCTGGATTCTTAATGCCAGCTGCAGTTTTTATTCATGTTTTGTCTATAATTAGATTAAAAAGAGATTAACCAAAATAAGAAAAGCCCAACTCAATGAGTTGGGCTTTTTTTATATTAATTAGTCAGAATTACTATTTAACCAACTGTTTGTTAGAAGGCTTAAATCTTGTTAAAACAATTCCATCAACAGCAGCTTCATATTCTGCCATAGTTGGTGTTCTACCTAAAATAGTTGAAAGAACAACAACTGGAGTAGAAGATAATAAAGACTCTCCTTTTTTCTCTCCAGAATCTTTTACAACTCTTCCTTGGAATAAACGAGTAGAAGTTGCCATTACCGTATCTCCTGGCTCAGCTTTTTCTTGATTACCCATACAAAGATTACAACCCGGACGCTCTAAATACATCATGTTTTCATATTTAGTACGAGCAGCTCCTTTTGGTGCATTGTCATCAAACTCAAAACCTGAGTATTTTGCCAATACTTCCCAATCACCTTCAGCTTTTAACTCATCAACAATATTGTATGTTGGAGGAGCAACTACTAATGGTGCTTTAAATTCAACTTTACCTTGTTGTGCCTCAATGTTTTTTAACATCTGAGCTAAAATTTGCATATCTCCTTTATGCACCATACAAGATCCCACAAATCCTAAATCAACTGTTTTAGTTCCACCATAATAAGATAACGGCCTAATATTATCATGCGTATATCGTTTAGAAACATCTTCATTATTCACATCTGGATCAGCAATCATTGGCTCAGCAATTTCATCTAAATCAATAACAACTTCTGCATGATAATTAGCATTAGCATCAGGTTTTAAAGCAGGATTTTCTCCTGATCTAATTTCTGCTATTCGCTTATTTGCCTTATTAATTAATCCTTGTAAAACTTGCCCTGCATTATCCATTCCCTTATCAATCATTATTTGAATACGGCTTTTTGCTATTTCTAACGATTCAATTAACGTTTCATCTTCTGAAATACAGATAGAAGCTTTCGCTTTCATCTCTGCAGTCCAATCAGTAAATGTAAAAGATTGATCAGCAGTTAATGTTCCTAAGTGAACCTCAATAATTCTTCCTTGGAAAACGTTTTCTCCACTAAACTGCTTTAGCATTTGGAGTTGGGTCGCGTGAACTACATCACGGAAATCCATAAAAGATTTCATAGCTCCTTTAAAAGTAACTTTAACTGATTCCGGAATTGGCATTGTAGCCTCTCCTGTTGCTAAAGCTAAAGCAACTGTTCCTGAATCTGCTCCAAAAGCAACCCCTTTAGACATTCTTGTGTGCGAATCTCCTCCAATAATAACATCCCAATCATCCACAGCTAGGTCATTCAATACTTTATGAATAACATCTGTCATTGCATGGTATTTCCCTTTAGGATCACGACCGGTAATTAAACCGAAATCATTCATAAACTTCATTAGTCTTGGAATATTCGCTTTAGATTTATCATCCCAAACCGAAGCAGTATGACAACCTGATTGATAACCTGCATCAACAATTGGAGAAATAACTGTAGCAGCCATCATTTCTAATTCCTGAGAAGTCATTAACCCCGTAGTATCTTGCGAACCTACAATATTAACTTCAACACGAACATCAGAACCAGCATGTAATGTTTTACCTGGAGTAGTTCCAACTGCATTTTTGTTAAATATTTTTTCTACCGCTGTTAAACCTTGTCCTTCAACAGAAATTTCTTTAGATGTTGCATAAACTTGAGGAACATCAATTCCTAAGGCTTTACAAGCAAAAGTTTGTACTTTTTTACCAAAAACAACAGCATAAGAACCACCTGCTTTCATAAACTCCATTTTTTGTGGTGTAAATGCTGCAGAAATGTCTTTCAACTCTTTATCTCCGTTATAAAGTTTTTTAGTTGTTGTATTGATTGTTAAAACAGTTCCTGTTTCAACTGAATATTCTTGTTTTAATACTGGATCTCCATCTTCATCAACAATCGTTTTACCGTTAGCATCTTTTTGCTTCACCCAGTTTTTTAGATCTAAACCAATACCTCCTGTTACACCAACTGTAGTTAAGAATATTGGAGAAATTCCGTTTGTACCTGCAATTACAGGTGCAATATTTATAAATGGAACGTAAGGACTTGCTTGAACACCTGTCCATAAAGCTACATTGTTTACTCCTGACATTCTTGAAGAACCAACTCCCATTGTTCCTTTTTCAGCAATCAACATCACACGTTTATCAGGGTGTTGTTCTTTTAAAGCCAACAATTCATTTTGCATGTCTTTATTATGCTCAAACAAACATTGTCCGTGTAATTCTCTATCAGATCTAGAGTGAGCATCACCACCTGGAGAAAGTAAATCTGTTGAAATATCTCCAACTCCAGCAACATAAGTTACTACATCAATTTTCTCATCAAGCTCTGGCAACTTTGTAAAGAATTCTGCATTTGCATAACTCTCAATAATATCTTTTGAAACAGGACATCCTTGCTTATATGCTCCCTCTAATCGCTCTAAATCTGCCTCGTATAAGAAAACCTGTGTCTTTAACACTTCAGCAGCTTGCTTAGCAATCTCAAAATCTTTCTGATCTAACACTAAATCTAACAACACCCCAATAGAAGGGCCACCTTTCATGTGCGATAATTGTTCAAAAGCAGAGGCTGGAGTAATTTCTTCTAAAACCGCTTCTCCTAAAATAATTTCTTTTAAGAATTTTGCTTTAACACCAGCAGCACTTGTAGTTCCTGGCAGCACATTGTAAATGAAAAAGTTTAAAGATGCTGCTCTATGCTCGTTATTTACATCCTTAATCTGTTCAATGATTTCGCTTAACAATTCAGCACCATCAACTGGCTTAGGGTGTAATCCCTGTAGTTTTCTAAATTCAATTTCTTTTAGATAATCTTGATAAAGACTCATAATTAAATAGTTTTTTTTGTGTACAATTTTAAAAGCTAGAATAAATTCTAAACCACTAAAACATCAACACGATTTATAAAAAAACAGCTTATTATGGATAATTTCTCTTGCCAACTTCACATTATCCCAGATAGGATATCCCAACTTACTGTATTGAAATACGAAATTAAGCATTCATAAAAAAAGATGCAAAAAATTGCGTAGAAAAAACAGCTCTTAAATCAGACTCTTTTTAATAAATAATTTGAAATGCTTATATTTGAATAACAATGAAAAAAATTCTCTTCATACTATTTATCTTTTTCTCCCTGAATTCCTATAGCCAAACCTACTTTCCATTTCCGGATAGTGCTGGTATTTGGAGACAAGCATCTATTTCAGGAGCAGGAGACCCATGGAACCCTACTACTACTCCGTATTCTTTATTCATCAATGGAGATACTACAATTAATAGTAATATTTATAACAAACTTTACAGATCTCTTAGTACTTACAACATTGATACTAGTACTTCCTTTTATATAGGAGCTCTAAGAGAGGTCAACAGAAAAATATATTTCCACCCAGACTCCACTGCTGCAAACAACATTTTCTTAAATTTATATTTTTGTAATAATGTAAGTCACCCTAACTATACCAGCTACAATTCGGAGTTGTTATTGTATGATTTTGATGT
>JAQXDJ010000353.1 GCA_029251425.1 Vicingaceae bacterium | reverse complement strand
CATTCGAATCCAATTATGCTCCATTATTTAAACACCCTATTTACAAGAGGGTTAGTTTATTTATAAAAACGATTAAAACCATTTTAGACACTCCCGATATAATGAAAAACAAAGTATTTATCGAAGAGGTTAAAGACACTTTAGTTGTTGCCCATTCAGAACAAGAAGACTTGCAAGCTATGGCCTTTTACGCTTGGCTTAAAGCAAAAATGATTAACCAAAATTATTACGAAGTGTTATTGGATATTGTAAATACCAATTACGAAGAATTGAACAACAATTAAGCGGTTTTGATATTGCTTTTTCTGATATAAAAAGTATAATTTAGATGCTCAAAATTTAAGTGTATGAAAGTTAAAAATTATGCCCAAGGAAAATGGGTTGAAGGAGATGGAGATGGTGCTCCATTATACAATGCAATTACAGGTGATGAAATTGGAACTGTATCTAGTAAAGGATTAGATTTTGCTGCAATGATGGACTATGCTCGCAAAACTGGTGGTCCTGCATTAGCAAAAATGACTTTTCAGGAAAGAGGTTTAATGTTAAAAGCATTGGCTTTACACTTAATGAGTATTAAAAAGAAATTTTATGGCGTTAGTGCTCAATCGGGAGCAACTAAAGTTGATAGTTGGATAGATATTGAAGGAGGAATTGGAAACTTATTTGCCAATGCAAGTTTAAGAAGACAATTTGGCGATCAACCATTTTATGTTGATGGTGAAACTGCCCCACTATCTAAAGAAGGAACATTTATTGGTCATCACATTATGGTACCCAAACAAGGTGTTGCCATTCACATTAATGCATTCAACTTCCCTATTTGGGGAATGTTAGAAAAAATAGCAGTAAATTTTATGGCTGGTGTTCCAGCAATAGTTAAGCCTGCAGCACTTACTTCTTATTTAACAGAAGTAATGGTTCAAGAAATTATAGCTTCAGGAATTTTACCAGAAGGAGCGCTACAATTAGTTTGTGGTTCTGCAAGAGGAATTATTGACCATGTAACAAGTCAAGATGTAGTAACTTTTACTGGTTCTGCTTCTACAGGACAAATGTTAAAAGCATCTTCGAGGTTGACTGAAGAAGCTGTTCCATTCAACATGGAAGCCGATTCCTTAAACGCTTGTATTTTAGGTGAAGATGCTGTACCTGGAACAGAAGAATTTGACCTTTTCATAAAAGAAGTACAACGTGAGATGACTGTAAAAGCAGGACAGAAATGTACTGCTGTTAGAAGAATTATTGTGCCAGAAAAATTAGTTGAAGATGTTCAAATAGCATTAGGACAACGTTTAGCAAAAACCACTATTGGTGATCCTGCTGTTGAAGGTGTTAGAATGGGATCTTTAGCAGGACAAGAGCAAGTTACTGAAGTAAAAGAAAAAGTAGAACAATTAGCTAAATCACAACAAATTGTATTTGGAGATTTAGAATCTTTTGAAGTAACAGGTGCTGATAAAAATAAAGGAGCATTTATGTCCCCTATTCTATTTTTAAATGATGATCCTTTTAACAAAACCGATTGTCATAATGTTGAAGCGTTCGGACCAGTTTCTACAATAATGCCTTATAAAGACATTAATGAAGCAATTGAATTAGCTAAAATGGGTAAAGGATCATTGGTTTGTTCTATCGTTACCAATAATGATAAAATAGCTACTGAATTTGTTATGGGAGCTGCTTGTTTCCATGGAAGGATTTTAGTATTAAATAGAGCTTGTGCTAAAGAAAGTACAGGTCATGGATCTCCTATGCCATTAATGACACACGGTGGGCCAGGAAGAGCTGGTGGTGGTGAAGAAATGGGTGGTAAACGTGGTATCTTACATTACTTACAACGTACTGCAATTCAAGGCTCCCCTACTATGTTAACTAAAATAACACAGCAATACCAATATGGTGCTGATCAGTATGAGGATGATAAACATGTATTCCAAAAGTATTTTGAAGAGATTAATATTGGAGATACTGTAATTACAAGAAAACATACGGTAACTGATGCTGATATTGTAAATTTTGCTAATGTTAGTGGAGATAACTTTTATGCTCACGTTGATGCTACTAGTTTAGATGAAACCATATTTGAACAAAATGTTGCTCACGGTTATTGGGTATTATCAAAAGCAGCTGGTTTATTTGTTGATGGTAAAAAAGGACCCGTATTACTAAATTATGGTTTAGATGAATGTAGATTTACTAAACCCGTTTATCCAGGTATGACTTTAGGAGTTCGTTTTACTGCTAAAGAAAAAATATCTCAAGAAAAGAAAACATTTACTGAAGGAGAAGAAATTCCTAAAGGAATGGACATCAAAAAAGGAATTGTAAAATTCTTAGTAGATGTATATGATGAAACTGGAGAAACTGTAGCTTTGGCTACTATTTTGACTATGATAAAATTTAAAAATCAAGACTAATGAAATTAAATTCACTTACCCCAAACCTAATGGTAAACGATGTTGAAGAGACAGTCGAATACTATACAGATGTTTTAGGATTTACATTACTAATGACAGTTCCTGAAACAGGAAAGTTAGACTGGGCAATGGTTAAGCGTAATGACGTTGTAATCATGTTTCAAACAAAGAAAAGTTTATCATCAGAATTACCACGTATGGCTGGTGAAAAACCCGGTGGAGGTTTAACATTCTATATTAAAGTAGATAGAATTACCGAAATACACGAAGAGTTATTTAACAATGAAGTCGAAATAATTTCAGACTTAGAAAGTACTTTTTACAATACTATTGAATTTTCTGTTGTAGATGTAAACGGTTATGTATTAACATTTTCAGAAGAACAAGAATAATGACAACAGCAGTAGAACAAGGAACCGTAGAAATAGTAATTAATGATAAAGGA
>JAQXDJ010000352.1 GCA_029251425.1 Vicingaceae bacterium | reverse complement strand
GTATGCTACATTTTCTCCTTCGGCAAACAAAGTAGCATTTGTTAAGGATAACGATATGTATTTTAAAGATTTGGTTTCGAATAAAGAAACTAGGATGACTACAGACGGAAAGAAAAACGAAATAATTAATGGAGCTTCTGATTGGGTTTATGAGGAGGAATTGGTTTTAGTAAAAGCGTTTAAATGGTCACCAGATGGAAAAAAGATTGCTTATTACCGTTTTGATGAATCAAAAGTAAAAGAGTGGTTAATGAAAATGTACGGACCACTTTATCCAGAAGAAGAGCGTTTTAAATACCCTAAAGCAGGAGAGGACAACTCTAAGGTTGAAATAATATTTTATGATTTAACTAGCGCAAAAAAAACGAATGCTAATGTTGGAGATAAATACGAATACATTTCTCGAATTAACTGGACAAATGATGCCAAGAGTTTGGCAATTCAAAGTTTAAACAGGCAACAAAACGATTTAAACATTCATTTAACTAATGCTGAAACAGGGGAGAGTAAAAATATTTTTAATGAATTGACTGAAAACTATGTTGAAGTACCAACTACCAAGTTTTTAAAATCAAAAGATCAATTTATTATTACAAGCGAAAAAGACGGTTACAATCACATTTATTTATATGATATTACTGGTAAATTAATAAATCAAGTAACCAAAGGAAGTTGGGATGTATCTAGCTTTTATGGTGTAGATGAGAAAAAAGGATTGGTTTATTACCAGTCTGCTGAACTTGGAGCAATTGATAGACAGGTTTATTCGGTAAAGTTAAATGGATCTTCTAAAAAGAGGTTAACTACTAAAACAGGGCAAAACAGAGCCGATTTTAGTACTTCTTTTAAGTATTTCATCAACTATCATTCTTCAGCTAGTACACCTAAATATATTACGCTACACGAATCTAACGGAAAACAAAAGAGAGTGTTAGAAGATAATGCTAACCTTAATAAATCATTAGAGGGATTTAATTTTTCGAAAAAAGAGTTTTTCAAAATCAAAACAAATGGTCAAGAGTTAAATGCTTGGAAGATTTTACCAAAGAATTTTGATGCTTCTAAGAAATACCCAGTTTTAATGTTTGTTTATGGCGGTCCTGGAATCAATACCGTAAATGATTCATGGGATGGAGGAAACACTTTTTGGTTTAATCATTTAGCAAGTAAAGGATATATGGTTGTTTCTGTAGATGCAAGAGGAACAGGGTATAGAGGTACTGAATTTAAAAAAGTAACATATAAACAATTAGGGAAATACGAAACAGAAGATCAAATTGGTGCGGCTAAATATTTAGCTACATTACCTTATGTTGATGGGAGTAGAATAGGAATTTTTGGTTGGAGTTATGGTGGTTACATGTCATCGCTTTGTATAACTAAAGGCGCAGATGTATTTAAAACTGCAATTGCTGTTGCACCAGTTACTAATTGGAGATATTACGATAATATTTATACAGAACGTTACATGCAAACGCCTCAACAAAATGCAAATGGTTATGATGATAATTCGCCAATTAACCACGTTGAGAAATTAAAAGGAAATTATTTGTTGATACATGGAATGGCTGATGATAATGTGCATTATCAAAATGCAGTTGAAATGAGCGCAGCTTTAATAAAAGCGAACAAACAATTTACAGAAATGATGTATCCAAACAAAAATCATGGCATTTACGGAGGGAATACAAGGCTCCATTTGTACACTTTGATGACAGATTTCATTTTAAAGAATTTATAGTAATTTAGACACTTCAAAAATTAAAAAAATCATTTATGGCTACAGCAGCAGAGTTAGATAATCAAGAACAAATATTTGGACATCCAAAAGGATTGTTCATTTTGTTTTTTACAGAAATGTGGGAACGTTTTTCGTATTATGGGATGCGTGCAATTTTAGTAATTTATATGGTTGCTGCAGCTGATAATGAAATTGGTCCTGGATTAGGGTGGACAACTAAAGAAGCTTTAATGCTTTATGGTTGGTATGTAATGTTGGTTTATGTTATTTCAATACCCGGAGGTATTTTAGCGGATAAACTTCTAGGCCAGAAAAAAACAGTAATGCTTGGTGCTATTACATTAGTGGCAGGACATGGTGTCCTTGCAATTGATGCTATTTGGGCATTTTTCACAGGTTTAGGTTTGATTATTCTTGGTGTTGGAATGTTGAAACCTAATATTTCTACTATGGTTGGTGGACTTTACAAACAAGGAGATGTAAGAAGAGATAAAGGTTTTAGTATTTTTTACATGGGAATCAATTTAGGTTCATTATTAGCAACAACGTTGGTTGGATTAGTAATAGCAAAATGGGGATGGCATGCTGGATTTGGTATGGCAGGAATCGCGATGTTACTTGGTTTAGTCTTTTATATTTTTGGACAAAAACACCTTATTTATGTTGGAAATAAACGTGAAAATGAGAACTTAGAAAATGATGTTTCTATAATTGGACTATTTGGTAACTTATTTAAATCTCCAGTTCACCTTGTGATAGTAATAGTAATGCTTTGCCTTTCAATTTATGCTGGGTTTTCAATAGAAT
>JAQXDJ010000286.1 GCA_029251425.1 Vicingaceae bacterium | reverse complement strand
GCCTTTTGTTGAAAATAGCCGTTTTATCTTAGCGCTAGCAGTTGGTATCTTTCTACATATTTCAACTACTATCCTATTCGAATCTAGCGAAGGACACAAGTTTGACTTAAAGAAATTCTTGATCATTATAATTGGATTTGTTTTAGCTATATTCACTTTATAATGCAACTTTTAGCATTAAAAGAATATCACTTTGATCAAGTTTTAGAAATTTCAAACCAAACACTTGGTCTTAATTATTTATCTTCAGAATACCTACGTCAATATTTAAATTCTGATAAGAATTTAGCTTATGTTATTATAGAAAAAGGACTTGTAATTGGATTTAGCTCAATTACTATTCTCACACCTGCTCAACTTAAAAGTATAGTTCTCAAAGAGAATAAATGGTTTTATAATCTCTCCAAAAATCATAAACGAATAGCTTTAAGAAAACAAACAATCGTAAACCCTAACTATATAAATAAAGGCTATGGAACTAAGTTAGTTGAGCTTTCTACAAAAGAAGTTGAAAAGAAAACCAGTTTTCAATTAAGTACCGTTTGGATAAATCAGAAAAGCGAAATAATGGAAAGCCTTTTAGCTAAAAACGGTTTTGAGAATGTTAAATTAATTCAACAATATTGGAAAGAAGACAGTTTAAAAAACAACTATAATTGTCCTGAGTGTGGAGTACCTCCCTGTTTATGTTCTACAAAAGTTTACATCAAAAAAAAAGCATCAGATTAATCTGATGCTTTTTTTTGATTTTATTTATCTAAACTTAAATAGAAGCTATTGTTTCTGAGTTATACTCTCCGTTCATCAATTTAGTTTGAACTGCTTTAAAAGTGTTTACTGTATATTCAACATCTTCTAAAGTATGCATAGCTGTTGGTATTAATCGTAACATAATAACTCCTTTAGGAACTACTGGGTAAACTACAATTGAACAAAATAAACCGTAATTTTCTCTTAAATCAACAGTTAAGTTTGTTGCCTCAGGTATTCCTCCATCTAAAATAACTGGTGTTACTTGAGTAGTAGTACTACCTAAATTAAACCCTGCTTCTTTTAATCCCTTTTGTAAACCATTTGCAACAGTCCAAAGTTTCTCTCTTATCTCAGGACTATTTCTAAGCATATCTAAACGCTTTAAGTTACCAATTACTAAAGGCATAGGTAAAGATTTAGCATAAACCTGAGAACGTAAGTTATATCTTAAATAATCAACTATATCTTCTGTTGAAGCGATAAATCCACCAATACTTGCCATTGCTTTTGCAAATGTTCCAAAATAAATATCTACTCCATCTTGGCAACCTTGCTTCTCTCCTGTACCTGCTCCAGTTGGCCCCATAGTACCAAATCCGTGTGCATCATCAACAAATAATCTAAAAGGAACTTTTTCCTTTAAAGCAATAATATCTTTTAAAGAACCTTCATTACCAGACATTCCGAAAACACCTTCAGTAATTACTAAGATTGCTCCATTTGTTTTAGCAGCAATTTTTTCAGCTTTAAAAAGCATTTTTTCAAGGCTTTCCATATCATTGTGTTGATATACCAGTCTTTTACCAACATGCAGTCTCAAACCATCCATAATACATGCATGTGATTCAGCATCATAAACGATTACGTCATTTCTATCAACTAAAGCGTCTATTGCAGAAAGCATTCCTTGGTAACCAAAGTTTAACAATACTGAAGCTTCTTTGCTTTCAAACTCTGCTAATTCTTCTTCTAATTGTTCATGATAATTCGTATTACCAGACATCATTCTTGCTCCCATAGGATAAGCTAACCCCCAATCTCTTGAAGCTTCCTCATCTACCTTTCTAATTTCTGGATGATTACCTAAACCTAAGTAATTATTTAAACTCCACTGAAGCACTTCCTTCCCTCTAAACATCATTTTATTATTCAATTCCCCTTCTAATTTAGGGAATGCAAAATAACCGTGTGCTTCTTTAGCCCATTTACCTAAAGGGCCTCTATTTTCTTTTATCTTTTCAAATAAATCTGCCATGTGTATCTTTTTCTTAGTAAGCTACAAAGATAATTATTCTTAATTGATATGTGAAACTTGTTTAACGAACTTTTAACAAGAAAAAGTTAGTAAATATTGTTTAGATAAAATCTCAAAAAGTCTGTGGTGCTGAGAGAGTTCTTTGTTACATTTGTTTTTTATGTACAATATCCAATCAAACAAAATTAAACTCATTAGCATCTTATTGATTGTTAGTGGATTTATATGCTTTGGTTTAGATATTTTTTTAGGTTCTGTTAAAATCCCACTAAACGAGATTATATCAATTCTCACTGGTGGTTCTGCAAAAAAAGAAAGCTGGGAAATTATTATTTTAAATGCCCGGTTACCTAAAGCTGTTGCTGCTATTCTTTGCGGAGCTGCACTTTCTGTTTGTGGCTTACAAATGCAAACATTGTTTAGAAACCCTTTGGCAGGACCTTACATTTTAGGTATTAGCTCTGGAGCAGGTTTAGGTGTTGCAATATTTATAATGGGATTAAGTTTTTTAGGTATTTCCAGTTTTGGGCTAACTGGCAACTCAGGAATTATAATAGCTTCAATTTTAGGTTCTTTAGGTGTGTTAGCAATACTGCTATCCATTATTAATCGCTTAAAGGATATTATGACAGTTTTAATTTTAGGAATTATGATTGGTAGCGTTATTACTGCTATTATTGGTATCATTCAGTTTTTTAGTCAAGATGCTCAATTAAAATCATTCATATTATGGACAATGGGAGATTTAAGCGCTGTAACAAAAAGTGAATTATATATTCTTACCCCTATTGTAATTATTGGAGTTGTATTGTCATTTTTAATAACAAAAACCTTAAACGCTTATTTATTAGGTGAATCTTACGCAAAAAGCTTAGGCGTAAATATTAAAAGATCTCAATTCTATATTATCTTAATTACATCAATACTAACGGGGAGCATTACAGCCTATTGTGGCCCAATTGGTTTTATAGGAATAGTAATTCCACACTTAGCAAGAATGCTCAGTAATTCTTCAGACCATAGAGTATTAATACCACTATCTGTTTTATTAGGGATTAATATTTTATTACTAGCTGATATTATTTCACAACTCCCTGGTTTAGAACAAAATTTACCCATCAACTCAATAACATCTTTAATTGGAATTCCTTTTATTATTTGGATAATATTAAAGAATAAAAAAATAAAAAATCTCAATTGAATCAATCAATCAACATATCAAATTTAACGGTTGGTTATAATAATAAGCCACTGTTAGAAAACATTAACCTAAAGAGTAATTCAGGTAAAATGATTGGTTTGTTTGGTAGAAATGGGCAAGGAAAATCTACCTTGTTAAAAACCATTTCTGGCTTACTACCCCCTATTTCTGGAACTTTTAATTTTGAAGAAACAGCCATTTTAAATATTTCTGAAAAAGAAAGAGCTAAAATACTCAGTATTGTTTCTACAACTCAAAACAACGTAGGAGGAATTACAGTAAAAGATTTTGTTGCTTTTGGCAGGTTTCCTTATACCAATTGGTTAGGAATTAATACGAACAAGGATAATGAAGAGGTTGATAATGCAATTACACTGTGTAAACTTGAAAATTTAGCCAATAGAAATTATGAAGAATTAAGTGATGGGGAAAAACAAAAAGTAAGTATTGCCAGAGCTATTGCCCAAAATACTCCTTTAATTATACTAGACGAACCTACTGTACACCTTGATTTAATAAACAAAGTAGAAATTTTAAAACTGCTAAAAGAACTTTCATCTAAACATAATAAAACCATTATTATTTCTACGCATCAAATAGAATATGCACTACAAATTTGTGATGAAATTTGGCTTATCAATAATAAAGAAATAAATAGCTACGCTCCTACTGATTTAATTAACTCTAATAAGTTAACCGAATTATTTGATAAAGACATTATCAGTTTCGATAAAGAAACACAATCGTTTAAGTTAGTTTAAAGCCTTTTAACAATCCTTAACACATTGTTTTGGTAGCACTTGGTAATAATTACTAC
>JAQXDJ010000285.1 GCA_029251425.1 Vicingaceae bacterium | reverse complement strand
AAAACTAACTTTTATACTATTTATACTTATTACATATAGCTCTACTGCACAAAACAGTATGGTGGGCGATGGTTTTGGTGGTAGGTTATGGTATCAACCAACAAATTATGGTGCAGACTCTTATTGTGCATTTAGTTTGTGTTATGAAGACAATTGTAGTTCAAATAACCAGTTATTTGGTTGGGGAGGAGGTTTAATGTCTTCTGTTCTACCTGTGCCAGTTCCAAATATGACAAATGTGAAATATTTTAATGCAGGCTACACTTTAGGTGCTATTAAGAATGACAATACTGGATGGGCCTATGTAAATGGATTCCCAGTAATTCCAACACAAGTGATATCTGATGCTTACTTTTAGATGCAAGTTCATTAAACGTTTGTTTTGTTAAAAATGATGGTACAGTTTGGACTGTTGGATATAATCCAAACGGACAGTTTGGTGATGGAAATACCAGTTCTATTTCTACCTTAACACCAGTTCAAATGCTAAACATTAATAATGCAGTAAGAGTATCAAATAATGGTTATGCTACAATAATACTTTTAAGCGATAGCACATTAATGGCTGTTGGGGATAATTCTGCAGGATCTTTGGGATTAGGAATAGGTGTCCCATCTTCATTAATACCTCAGCCAATAATAGGATTACCACCTATTATTGATATACAATCAGATTTAGCTAGAAATGTTGCGTTAACTAGTAACGGAGATGTTTATGAGTGGGGCCCATCGTCATCCCCTATTCCAACTTTAGTTCCAGGATTAAACAATATTGTTGCAATTTCCGGGTGTGATGATGGTGAACATTGGATGGCTTTAGATTCAAGTAAAAATTGTTACTCTATGACAAATTCTTTACAACTAGTAGCAACTGATGTTATTGATATTATGGCTGGAGAATCATTTTCATACATTGTTAAATCAGATACTACTTTATGGGTAGATGGTGGATTATCGTTAGGTCTACCAATTCTTTGGTTAGATACGTTTGAATTACTTGACCTAAATCAAGTACCCGAAGCTTGTCCTATAGTTGAATGGAGGTCAAAAAGTTTTTGTCCTATCCCAGAAATAGTTGTGAATGACAGCATCTATTTTCCAAATGTCTTTTCTCCTAATAATGATCGTCAAAACGATGAGTTCTACTTCCCTAATAAAGGAGTAACAGAAATGAATTGGCAAGTATATAACCGTTGGGGGCAATTAGTATTTGAAACCAACCAAATAGATCAATCTTGGGATGGAAGAACAAATACAGATTCAGAATGCCCTGAAGGAACCTACTATTACATTCTTAATTATAAAATGATTGATGAAGAATGGGAAACACATAAAGGCTATATCACTTTAATAAGATAACTTAGTAGCAAAAAAACATGCAACCAGAACACAAAACCATGCAAAAAGCAGAATTTAACCCTAGAATTAAGGTTTACATACTCATAACCATAGCATTTTTCCTGTTCATTTCATTTATAGGAATACCATTACTTATCATTTGGTTTTTAGGGTTAGGACAATATTTTGGTAAACGTTTTTATGAAAATTTAGAGTGTCAATTAACCACCCAACATTTAGAATATAAAAAAGGGGTCTTGTTTAAAGTAGAAAAGACTATTCCCTTAGAAAACATACAAGACCTTACGTTTATTCAAAATCCATTGCTCAACTTGTTCGATTTACGCATCCTTAAAATTGAAACTGCAGGTAACAGCAACTCAAGCGGTTCTGACATGAAATTAATTGGAATACTTAATACTGCCGATTTTAAAACAAAAGTTTTAGAACAAAGAGAGTTATTAAAACAAGTAACTCCTACTGAAAACACTTCATCTAGTTCTAACAATGAAACCAATGAACTCTTAGTAGAGATAAGAGATTTATTGACTGATATTAAGAATAAATAGATCATTTAAAGCAAATTATTTCTTAGAAAACTAACAAGTTTTATTATTTTCAAAGAATTAATTAAAACTAAAAATACCCCCTTTTGAGAATTGATCAAATAACATTTTCTAGATTTATTGCTGCAGTAGCTATTGTAATTTATCATTATGGTCAAGAGATTAGCATCTTTAGTAATGAGTATGTTTCTATGTTACTCCACAAAGCATATATAGGTGTTAGCTACTTTTTCATTTTATCAGGTTTTGTAATGGTTATAGCATATCATCAAAGAGGAAAAATAAATATTCTGAGTTACCTTAAAAATCGTATCGCTAGAGTTTACCCTGTTTACGCACTTGCACTTCTGGTGCTTATTTTACTTACTTTTTTTAGAAATTTTAATTTAGAAAACCTTATTTATTATCTACTAATGATCCAATCTTGGATTCCAGATAAAGCGACTGCACTTAACTATCCGGCTTGGTCT
>JAQXDJ010000280.1 GCA_029251425.1 Vicingaceae bacterium | reverse complement strand
ACCTGCTCCACATAATCAAAGGCATGAGCTAAAAGGGGCTGGCTTATTTAATTTTGATCCCATTTATTTGTCATTCAATTATGTGTACGGTTCTGGTTTATATAACAGTGAACAACTTAGTTCCGCAGGAAAAATAATACCTTACAATAGGTTTGATGCTGCGCTATTGTATCGGTTTAATACAAAAAAGTACAAACTTGAAACAGGTTTTTCTGTGCTGAATGTATTCAATAGTTTTAATGTTAGATATAACAATTTCTCAAGTTTCCCGAATAGTGAAACAGTTTATCAGCAAGCACTTCCCTTTACACCAACATTGATGTTAAAGTTTTCCTTTTAAGAAGACTAATAAAAACGTAATCACTCGTATTTTAAACCTTGAGTCCATTAAGTCAAAACAAGATTTCCCTCCATCGCTGGGGTTTATATTAATTCAAAAAAATAAATTAAAGAGTAGCTAACAATGTGTATAAGCAATAGCTGCAAGAAACTTAGTATTAAGCTATATAGACAAATCAGACTTTTGTATCTTTACTAATAAATGGTAGAACAAAAATCCGCTACTGCTCATACACTAATCGTTAAACGAAATCCAAAAAACAAACTGGCTCTATTGTTGTATTACAAGTAATATGAAATTAATTACCACCTTATTATTTACACTGTTTTTTATTTCAGTAAAAGCAAACGACATTAGCATATTAACTTACAATGTAAATTACAAACTCATTAATAAAAAAATAATACCAGTTTTAGATAGTATTAATGCTGACATAGTTTGCCTACAAGAATCAAACAAGAAATGGGAAGAAATCATAAGAAATGGTCTTGAATATAAATATGCCCACATGAAGTATAGAAACTCTAATGCTTCTGGAGGTTTGGCAGTCTTATCTAAATACCCCATTCTTGATGTAAAATACATTAGAAACAGACCAGGTTGGTTCCCAGCTGCTTTAATCACTATAAAAAAAGATCAAGACACCTTACAAATTCTCAATGTTCATTTAAAACCTCCCTTATCAGATAACGGATGGATTGGTTGGAAAGCTTCTTTTAAAGCTGACATAGTACATGTTGAAGAACTAAAACAATTTATGAAATATGTAGATCCTAATTTGCCCACACTAATTTTAGGCGATTTTAATGAAGGTGACAAAAAGAAAGCTTTAAAGTGGTTAAAAGATGAAAACAACTTTACTGATGCACTCCCCTTATTTGATAAAAGAACAAAAACATGGCGTTTTATATTATTAAGAGGAAGATATGATCATCTTACTTTTAATAATAAACTTACCTGCAAATTTGCACGAGTTTACAAAGAAGGAAGGTCGGATCACTTCCCTGTATATGGAGAATTTAAAATAAACTAAGCCCTTTCACTTTATCTCTAAACCTTTTCTTTCCTTTGCAAAATGGAATTGAAAACGATAGTACTTAGCAACAAAAAAGAAAGTTCTCTAGAAAGAAAACACCCTTGGGTATTTTCTGGTGCAATTAACAGAATTATTAGCGATACCGGTGAAGCCCCATTTAATGGAGAACTAGTTGAGGTAGTTGATATTAGAAACAACTTTTTAGCTTTAGGCTATTTTAGTGATGGTACTATTGCTGTCCGTGTTATTTCTTTTCAGAAAACAGAAATTAATCAAGAATTTTGGAACACCAAAATACAAACAGCATACACTGTTAGAGAAAACTTAAATTTAACCAACAACCCTACCACCAACATTTACCGTTTAATGCATGGTGAAGGTGATGGAATTCCTGGCTTAATTATCGATTTTTATAACGGAACAGCAATTATTCAAGCTCATGCCATTGGTGTTTATAATGCTTTAGATGAAATTAGCTTAGCGCTGCAACATGTTTATGGAGAAAAATTAATTGCCATATATAATAAAAGCGCTGAGAGTATTGCCAAGCAAACCAATGAAACTGTAGAGAACGGCTACATTTACCAAAACGGAGAACCAAGCATCGTTGGTTTAGAACATGGCAATGAATTTAACCTAGATTGGATTAATGGACAAAAAACTGGTTTCTTTTTAGATCAGCGAGAAAACAGGCAATTAATTGCCGATTATAGTAAAGGAAAAAAGGTATTAAATACTTTTTGTTATTCTGGCGGATTTTCTGTTTATGCTTTAAAAGCTGGAGCTGCAGCAGTCCATTCGGTTGACAGCTCACAAAAAGCAATTGATTTAACTGATGCAAACATCAAATTAAACAAGCTTAAAAAACACAAATCTTTTGCGTCTGATACTTTAGATTATTTAAAAGACAACACCATAGATTATGATGTAATTATTTTAGACCCTCCAGCTTATGCTAAATCTAAAAAAGCACAACACAATGCTATACAAGGCTATAAACGCTTAAATTTAATGGCATTAAAACAAATTAAACCTGGCGGAATACTCTTTACTTTTTCATGTTCACAAGCTATACATCGTAAAATGTTTTACGACACACTAACAGCAGCAGCTATAGAAAGTGGAAGAAGCATTAGGGTTTTACATCATTTATCTCAACCTGCAGACCATCCTGTAAACATTTATCACCCTGAAGGCGAGTATTTAAAAGGTTTAGTTTTATATGTTGAATAGTTTTTAATAACCCTATTAATAATTTTTCTCTATTTTCGTTTTAGATGTATTAATATTGCATTCAGATGAAAAAGGC
>JAQXDJ010000274.1 GCA_029251425.1 Vicingaceae bacterium | reverse complement strand
TATAACTTCCTAATAACAAAAAAGCCCTCAAAAATGAGAGCTTTTTAATTTTATAATTGCCAGTCGGGCCTCCCGATCTACATGTTACGTCTATATTGTCCACCCACTTCAAATAGGGCGTCAGTAATTTGTCCTAAAGAACAATGTTTAGAAGCTTCCATTAAGTATGCAAAAATGTTTTCGTTTTGTATGGCTGCTTTCTGTACTTTGTTTAGTTCATCAGCAACTTTGTCTGCGTTACCATTGTGTAACTCGTTTAACATTTCTATTTGGTATTGCTTTTCTTCTTCAGTAGCTCTAATAACCTCTGCTGGTACAACCGTAGGAGAACCTTTAGAACTTAAGAAAGTATTTACACCAATAATTGGGAACTCACCATTGTGTTTTAGTGTTTCGTAGTACAAGCTTTCTTCTTGTATTTTACTACGTTGGTACATTGTTTCCATAGCACCTAATACACCACCACGTTCGGTAATTCTATCAAACTCAGTTAATACAGCTTCCTCCACTAAATCAGTTAATTCTTCAATAATAAAGGCTCCTTGTATAGGGTTTTCGTTTTTAGATAATCCTAACTCACGGTTAATAATTAACTGTATTGCCATTGCTCTTCTTACAGATTCTTCTGTAGGAGTTGTAATGGCTTCATCATAAGCATTGGTATGTAACGAGTTACAGTTATCGTTAATCGCGTACAAGGCTTGTAAAGTTGTTCTAATGTCATTAAAGTCAATCTCTTGCGCGTGTAAGCTTCGTCCAGAAGTTTGAATGTGGTACTTTAATTTTTGAGCTCCTGGTGCAGCTCCATATTTTTTGTCCATTGCTTTGGCCCAAATTCTACGTGCAACTCTACCAATTACAGAATATTCTGGATCGATACCATTACTAAAGAAGAACGATAAGTTAGGACCAAATTTGTTAATGTCCATTCCTCTACTTAAGTAGTATTCTACATAAGTAAATCCGTTACTTAATGTTAAGGCTAATTGTGTAATTGGGTTGGCACCAGCCTCTGCAATGTGGTAACCAGATATTGAAACCGAGTAGAAATTACGTACTCCGTTATCAATAAAATATTCTTGAACATCGCCCATTAAACGTAGGGCGAATTCTGTAGAGAAAATACACGTGTTTTGTGCCTGATCTTCTTTTAAGATATCTGCTTGAACTGTTCCTCTAACTTTAGTTAATGTATCTGCTTTAATGGTAGCGTAAACATCGGCAGGTAAAACCATATCACCGGTTACACCTAATAAATATAAACCTAAACCATCATTACCTTCAGGTAAATCTCCTTGGTAAGCTGGTCGTTTTGTTCCTTTGGCTTTATAAATGGCTGCAATTTTTGCATCCACTTCTTTTTCTAAACCATTTTCTTTAATGTATTTCTCACAATTCTGGTCGATAGCTCCATTCATAAAGAAACCTAGCATTATTGGTGCAGGTCCGTTAATGGTCATACTTACTGAAGTCATAGCATGCGTTAAATCAAAACCTGAATAGAGTTTCTTTAAATCATCTAAACAACAAATTGAAACTCCAGCATTACCAATTTTACCGTAAATATCTGGTCTTACATCTGGGTCGTTTCCGTAAAGTGTTACCGAATCGAAAGCTGTTGATAAACGCTTTGCTGGCATTCCTTTAGAAACGTAGTGGAATCTTCTGTTGGTTCTTTCTGGACCACCTTCACCAGCAAACATTCTTGTTGGATCTTCTCCTTCTCTTTTAAACGGGAATAAACCTGCTGTAAAAGGGAATTCTCCTGGAACATTTTCTTGTAAGCTCCATCTTAATACATCTCCCCAACCAGTGTACTTTGGTAAAGCCACTTTAGGAATTTGTAAATGCGATAAACTTTCTGAATGTGTTTCAATCGCTAATTCTCTATCTCTTACTTTAAACTTGTAAACTGGCTCTTTGTACTTCTTTACTTTCTCGTTCCAGTTTTCGATAATTAACATGTTCTTCGGATCGAAATCCAATTTCAATTTATCGAATTGTGCTTGTAAAACTTTTACCGTATCTGGTTCATCAGCTAGGGTAGTCATTGTTCTATCAATAGCACATAATTTATCCGCTAACTCAACTTGTTTATTTACCCATTCATCATAACCTCTGTTGTTTTCAGAAATCTCAGATAAGTAACGGTTACGCTTTGGTGGGATTACAAATATCTTTTCAGACATCTCTTCTGTAATCTCAAAAGTAGAAGGTAAATCAACTCCTGTTTTCTCTACCAACTTATCCATAATCACTTTGTAAAGTGAGTTCATTCCAGGGTCGTTAAATTGAGAAGCAATTGTTCCGTAAACTGGCATTTTCTCCATTGGAGTATCCCATAAATCATTGTTACGCATGTATTGCTTCTTTACATCTCTAATAGCATCTAATGCACCACGTTTGTCAAATTTGTTTAATGCTATCACATCAGCAAAATCTAACATATCAATTTTCTCTAACTGCGTTGCAGCTCCAAATTCTGGAGTCATTACGTATAACGAAACATCAGAATGATCCATAATCTCAGTATCAGATTGACCAATACCAGAAGTTTCTAATATGATTAAATCGTAGTTGGCTGCTTTTAAAATTTCTAAAGCTTCAGCAACATGTTGCGATAATGCTAAGTTACTCTGGCGAGTAGCCAAAGAACGCATGTAAACTCTTTCGTTACGAATAGAGTTCATTCTAATTCTATCTCCTAATAAAGCTCCACCAGTTTTTCTTTTTGATGGATCTACAGATACAATTGCAATTTCTTTTTCTGGAAAGTCAATTAAAAATCTTCTTACCAATTCATCTACTAAAGATGATTTACCAGCTCCACCAGTTCCTGTAATTCCTAATACTGGAGTTGAGGTTTTTTCTGCCATTGCATGTACTTTTTTCATGTCAGCTTTACTTTCTTCTGGAAAGTTTTCTGCTGCAGAAATCAATTTTGCAATTGCTTTAACTTCTTTATTTTGGATGTGGTTAACTTCACCATTCAAGTCTGCACCTGTAGGGTAGTCAGCCTTTTCAATCATATCATTAATCATTCCTTGTAGTCCCATTTCACGACCATCATCAGGATGATAAATTCTTGTAATTCCGTAAGCTTGTAATTCTTCAATTTCTGAAGGTAGGATTGTTCCACCACCACCACCAAAAATCTTGATGTGCTCAGAACCTTTCTTTTTCAATAGATCATACATGTACTTAAAGTACTCCACGTGTCCACCTTGGTAAGATGTCATTGCAATAGCATTTGCATCTTCTTCGATGGCACAATTCACCACTTCTTCAACGCTTCTATCATGCCCTAAATGAATTACTTCACAACCTGTCGATTGGATAATTCTTCTCATAATATTGATTGCAGCATCGTGTCCATCAAATAGGCTGGCAGCTGTTACAATTCTTACTTTATTCTTAGGGTTATACTTTTCTACTTGTTCCATATATCTCTCTTTTTCTTCGCGTAGCGAAATTAGTTAAAAAGGAGCTGTTTTGCAATAGGAAAGAGGAGAGGTTCCTTTTTAGAATTTTTGAACATTAAAAAAGGCGATTAACTAAGTTAATCGCCTTTTGTCTTAATTTTATTTAAGTTTAAAGAATTTCCATTTCAACTCTTCTGTTTTTAGCTCTACCAGCTTTTGTTTTGTTGGTATCTATAGGTTTAGTTTCGCCATAAAATTCAACATCAATTCTATTTTCTAAAATATTATTTTTCTTTAAGAAATCTGCTACTGCTTGAGCACGTTTTTTAGAAAGTCTTAAATTACTGGAAGCCCTACCATCACTATCCATATGTCCAGCAATTTTGATTCTCCAATCAGATTTTTCAACCAATAAGAAAGCTAATTTTTCTAAAGAAAGGAAAGATGATTTTTTAATAATTGCTTTACCAGATTCAAATTCTAAATTATCAAAAGCTTCTTTTAAAATTTCCTCTTCTTCTTCCATTAATTCAATTTCAACAGGTTCTACTGGGGCAATGTATTTGTAATAGAAATAACCTTTATCGTTTTTAATAGCTGTAACGGTATCATTACCTAGAACAACTCTTAAGTAAGGGCTTCCATCATCACTTCCTAATAAAAATAATTGATCTTGATCGGCACTCAATGTTTCAAATCGATAGAAAGTTTGATTATTTAAGAGTGTATCTGTTTCTATAATATCACCCATTTGATCAACGGTATGTAATAATTTGTATGGACAACCTTTGTTTTTAATTGGTCCAGGGAAAGTTGGACAATTATCTTCTTTATCCATTAAACCATCACCATCAGTATCAGGGCATCCATTGAATTTCGGTATTCCTGCATCATCCGGACAATCATCTTCTTTATCAATAATGTCATCACCATCTCTGTCAGGGCAACCGTTAAATTTAACTAATCCAGAATCTGTTACACAACTATCATTTTGATCTAAAATCCCATCGTTATCAACATCAGAACAACCTAATAATTCCCATGTTCCAGGAATGTCAATACACTTATCTAATTTATCAGATACTTTATCCTTATCTCTATCTTTTGGAGCTTTGTATAAAATTGGCATTCTTAGCGCAAAAAACACATCTAAACCTCTAACATTCATATCTTTTCCTGGAGCAATTAATGGCTTTAAATCTCCTGTTCCAATACTTACGTAATTGAACATTCGTAAAGCTAAACCTGTTCTAAACCCATAAATATTATTGTACGAAAGTGGTAAAGAAACTCCCCATCTTTTATGATCAAATCTTGGTGTTACTGCATAACTTGTAGGGTAGTGTACAGTATTTTTATCATTTCCAAACTTCATATTAATTCTGGTGTAGAAGTTGGCATAAAAATTCTTATAAATGTTGTAATCTACATCTAGGTTAATATTTATGGGTAGAACA
>JAQXDJ010000253.1 GCA_029251425.1 Vicingaceae bacterium | reverse complement strand
GAATTATTCAATTGCATTAATGACTCTGGGAATTCTAAATTAATTACATCTTTACCTTTTGAAACTTCATTTAGTAGTTCTTCTTCATGGCCAGATTTAATCTATTTAAAAGATACTACTAAGGAAATAAAGCATTTAGACCTAACTTCTATAGTAAATAAAAGTCCCTCAAAGACTTTATTAATCGATGAAAAAGTTTTAACTGAAAAAAATCTATCTTCAATAGCCTCTGTAGGGTTTAAGCCATCAGCAATGTGGATAAATATGAAACTCCCTCTAAATGCTAAGAATTCAGCAAAAAATACCGACCTTAATATAAAATCCTTAGAAATTAATCAACATACAGATATCAAATCATGGATTAAAATTGTTGAGAAAGTTCTTTTTAATGGCGCAACTTTAAATCCCTCAATCTTCACTTCTGAAATTAAAAGTGGACGATTTAAATTAATACTTGCATATAAAAACAACATACCTGTGGGAACTACAATGCTATTTTACGGTAAACAGGCAGGCATATATATGGTGGCAATTGAAAAAGAATATAGAAAAATGGGGATTGCACAAGCATTAATGAATTTTGCTCATAACTTAGCGCACAAAAATGGTTATGAAATTGTACTTCTTCATTCCACTAAAAAAGGAAAAAACCTTTACAAAAAAATGGGATATATTGCTGAAAACAAAAACTATCTATTTTACTTAAACAACTAAATCATGAGCAAAGAAAAATTATTAACCGAAGTTCAACTCATTTGCAGAGAAATATTTAAAAAACCTGAATTAACCATTTCAGAAAGTACTAGTTCCGATGACGTTGAAGGTTGGGATTCTATAACTAATGTATTTTTCATTGATCAGATTGAAAAGAAATTTGACACAAAATTATCTTTAATGGACATAATGGATATGGATAATATTGGTGATTTGTTGTCTATTTTAGAAAAACAAAAATGAATCTTTTAGTTTCCATAAAAAAGTTTTTAGGAAAAATATATCGTTTTATAAAAACTGATGTTTTTTTTGCGATTACAAAAGTAATTCCTTTTTGGAAGCCCATATATTACACAAGTGGGAATGAAAGCCCAATAACTTTTAGCATTTGGTTCCATCAAAAAATATTAGGTTATAATAAATCCTGTTATTGGCCAGTTCATTTTACTTCAAAAGTAACAGGGTATAAAAATATTTATGTTGGGATCGATGCAGCTCCAGGTATTTCACCAAACTGCTACATCCAAGCTATTGGGAATATACATATCGGAAACTACACTCAAATAGCTCCAAATGTAGGTATAGTTAGTGCAAACCATTTCATGTTTGATATACGTCAGCACATAAAAAAAGAAGTACGTCTTGGTGAGTATTGTCGAATCGGTATGGGTTCAAAAATTCTCCCTGGTGTAACCCTCGGTGATTTTACTACTGTTTCAGCAGGATCAATTGTCACCAAAAGTTTTCCTCAGGGATACTGCGTCATTGCCGGTAATCCTGCAGAAATTGTCGCTGACTATAGTAAAGAAGATAGTATTAAAGAAAAATTTATACGTTATGAAAACAAATTTGAATATAATGGATACATAGCTAATTCAAAATTTGAGGCTTACCGGAAAAAACACCTAAACGTATGATCACTATAGTTAATTACGGAGCAGGAAATATTAAATCGATTCAAAACATGCTTAAAAAGTTAGGTATTGAGTCTGAAATATCTAACGATAAAACGATTATTGAAAAAGCAGAGAAATTAATTTTACCTGGTGTTGGACATTTTGACTATGGCATGCAGCAATTAAAAAAAAGTGGCTTAATTGAAATTCTTAATCAAAAAGTTATAGAACAAAAAACACCGCTACTAGGCATTTGCTTAGGAGCTCAAATGCTGGGTAACAGGAGTGAAGAAGGTTCGGAAAAAGGGTTAGGCTGGATAGATATGGATGTTATAAGGTTTGACACCAATCAACTTGATGCAAAACTTAAAGTTCCACATATGAATTGGAATGAAGTTAGTATCAAAAAAAACACGCCTCTACTAACTAACCTTGACAATGATTCTAGATTTTACTTTGTTCATTCATTTCATATGAAAACAAATAACTCTGAAAATATTTTGTGTACTTCAAATTATGGTTACGAATTCGTTTCTGGAGTAAATTTCAATAATATATATGGCGTTCAGTTCCACCCAGAAAAAAGTCATAAATTTGGAATGCAGTTACTTTCTAATTTCGCAGCAATTTAATTATGAGAAGAGTTAGAGTTATACCAGTACTTACACTTCAAAATGAAAAGCTTGTTAAAACGATTCAATTTAAAAAACCAAACTATATAGGCGATCCTATTAATGCTGTAAAAATATTTAATGATAAAGAAGTTGATGAAATCGTTATCCTAGATATTTCTGCCACTAAAGGAAAAAGGTCTCCAAATTACGAACGTATTGAAGAAATTGCTAGTAAAGCATTTATGCCATTAGCCTATGGTGGTGGAATTAATCATTTTGATCAAATTGAAAAACTTTTTAAATTAGGAATAGAAAAAATCATTATTAATTCAGCAATTGAAAATAATTTAAACCTTATTAAACAAACGGCTGAGAGATACGGTTCACAAAGTATAATTGCCGCTATTGATGTAAAAAAACCAACTCTGGGAAAATTGTCTGCTTATAAAAACAGTGGATCATCCAAAATAAAAACTAAACTTTTAAGCTATTTAGAAAAAATTGAAGAAGCTGGAGCTGGAGAAATATTTTTGACTGCAATTGAAAAAGATGGGAGCTTTAACAATTATGATCTTGATCTGATAAATCTTATTTCCTCTAACTGTAACATCCCGGTTGTTAGTTGTGGTGGAGCCAATTCTATTCAAAGTTTTACTCAAGCAATTAATGCCGGAGCTTCTGCAGTTGCCGCAGGAAGCCTATTTGTATATTCTTCATCTAATAAAGGAGTACTAATTAACTACCCCAACCAAACTGATTTACAAGAGCAATTATTTAGTAAAATATAAGCTCTTCCATCCTTTTAGGTAGGATAATCGTAATATTTATAGTTTCTTTGTTAATACAAATAAGCATATAAATATCATGAACAAAGGCAGCTTTCAACAATGCACAAAAACAGTTATGGACAACATAGCTGACCCTGACGTTTTATTTGATAAAGAAGGTGTCTGTAACTATTGGCATCAATATAAAACAGCTGCACAAAAAGGTTTACTTCATGGTGAAAAAGGAAAAGAAAAATGGGCTCAGGTTATAGCCAAAATAAAAGCTGAGGGAAATAATAAAAAATACGATTGTATAATTGGTGTTAGTGGTGGTGTAGATAGTACTTATGTCGCTTATTTAGTTAAAGAAGCTAAACTAAGACCTCTAGTTGTTCATTTTGATAATGGATGGAACTCTGAAATTGCTGTTAGAAATATTAGTAATATCATTAAATACCTTAACGCAGATCTTCACACTTTAGTGATTGATTGGAATGAGTTTAGGGATTTACAAAGAGCTTATATTAAAGCTGGTGTTGTAGATATTGAGGCATTAACAGACCATGCTATTTTTGGGACACTTTATAAAATTGCAGCAAAAAACAACATTAAATATGTGATTAGTGGAAGTAACATAGAAACTGAAGAGCTACTTCCAAAATCGTGGATATACAATAAAACTGATCCAATTAACATTGCAGCAATTCATGAGAAATACGGAGAAGTAAAACTAGAAACCTACCCTTTCTTTTCAATACTTAAAAAAAAATATTACTTAAGATTTAAAAAATTAGAATTCATTAGCCCTATTAATTGGGCTCCATACAATAAACAAAAAGTAAAAGATATTATTACAAAAGAAATTGGTTGGGAAGATTATGGAGGAAAGCATCACGAATCTATTTTTACTAAATTCTATCAAAACTACATTCTTCCTCAAAAATTTAAAATTGATAAAAGAAAAGCTCATTTATCTAACTTAATTTGCTCTGGACAAATAACTAAAGATGAAGCTTTAAAAGAACTAGAATTGCCTATTTATGATCCAAAAGAGTTGATATCAGATAAAGAATATGTTATTAAAAAATTAGGGTTTACTTCGGAAGAATTTGATACTATAATGAATGAAGAACCAAGAAGTCATCACGACTTTAAAATTGAAGGGCCTATAGATAATCATTTCCCGATTTTAAAACCTGCAAAAACAATTTATAAGTTATTTAAATAATGAAATTAGTTGGTAAAACTATTCTTATTATATCTCCCCAACAATGGGAGGGACTAAAATTATCTAAGCACCATTACGCTGAAGAACTTAATCGATTAGGGAATACTGTTTACTTTTTACCCCCTCCCGACAAAGATTTAAATGGCATAAAGATTCAACCCCTTGAAAATGGTATTAACATAATTGAACATGGTCATCGCTTTCCATACAAACTTTTTTTCCATTCAAAAAAAACATACTTTTTCCTACTTAAAAAACATATAAAAAACATACTCAAACACATTAACAAGATTGATATTGTTTGGAGTTTTGATGGTTTACGTTTTTTAGATTTAAATCTTTTTAATGCGGATTTTAAAATTTATCACCCTGTAGATATTCAGTTAGATAGCTATTTTTTAAAACCTGCAGAAACTGCAAATATTACTATTAGTTTAACAGATAAAATACTACAGCAATTTTCTGCACATAAAAACACAGCTAAAATTGGCCATGGTGTTGCCGAAAGTTTTCTTGACATTTATGATGAGGATTACACCATAGGTAAAACATTAAATTTTTGTTACGCAGGAAACCTTACAATGCATGGTGTAGATTTTAAAGAAATTATTAAAATAATTACAGGACACCCAGATATTAATTTTCATTTTATTGGACCTTACAATAATAATAGCGAAGAAAATGAAGCGTACATCTCATTTCTGAAAAACAACAATAACGTCATACTATACGGATTAGTTACACCTGAAAAAATGCAAGCACAACTT
>JAQXDJ010000248.1 GCA_029251425.1 Vicingaceae bacterium | reverse complement strand
CCATTGATGTTTTAGGCTCATCTAATAATAAAATGTCAGGACTTTTTAATAATAATCTACATAAAGCAACTCTTCTAAGCTCTCCTCCAGATAAGTTTTTAATTAAAGCATCTTCTGGTGGGCAGTTTAAAGCATCCATTGCTCTTGCCAATTTAGTGTCTAATTCCCATGCATCTAATGCATCAATTTTATCTTGTAATTCAGCTTGTCGCTTCATTACTTCCTCCATTTTATCAGGATTGTCTAAAACTTCTGGATCTCCAAAACTATTGTTTACTGCTTCGTATTCAGCTAAAACATCAATGGTTTCTTGTGCACCCTCCTGAACTATTTCTTTAACCGTTTTAGTTTTATCTAATTTTGGTTCTTGCTCTAAATAGCCAACAGAATATCCTTGAGCAAAAGTTACATCACCTTGGTATTTATCATCAACCCCAGCAATAATTTTCATTACGGTAGATTTACCAGAACCGTTTAATCCGATAATTCCAATTTTAGCACCATAATAAAAAGACAAGTAAATATCCTTTAAAATTACTTTTCCGTTAGGTAAGGTTTTACCTACCTTGTTCATTGAAAATATTACTTTCTTATCATCGCTCATAGTTCTAAATCTAATATTGAAAGTTGTAAAGATAAATAAAGTATGTTTCAATTTTAAATAAATAATTACTTAGTATTGGTATTTTTGTTTTGATTTTATGATAATGAAAAATTACCTATCCCTTATTAAATTTAGTCACACCATTTTTGCATTACCATTTGCATTAATTGGGTTCTTTTTGGGAGTTGAACACTTGACCCTGGAATTAGGTGCTGAAGATGTTGAAGGAATTCTGAATTTCCCCCCAGGATTTATTATCTATTTATCTATATTATTAGGATTGGTTGTTCTTTGTATGGTTTTTGCTAGAAGTGCAGCAATGGCTTTTAATAGATATATTGACAGAAAAATTGATTTGGCAAACCCAAGAACTGCAGAAGTAAGAGAAATACCTAACGGAACAATTACGCCTAAAAACGCATTAATTTTTGTAATAGTTAATTGTGTCCTTTTTATAGGAACAACTTATTTTATCAACCCTTTGTGTTTTTATTTGTCGCCAGTTGCATTATTAGTTGTACTGGGTTACAGTTTAACAAAACGCTTTACAGCTTTATGTCATTTAGTTTTAGGGTTAGGATTATCATTAGCACCAATTGGAGCTTATTTGGCAGTAACAGATCAGTTTGATTGGTTGCCATTATTTTTTTCATTCTCAGTTTTGTTTTGGGTAAGTGGTTTCGATATTATTTATGCTTTACAAGATGAAGCATTTGATAAAGAGCAAAAATTACACTCTATACCTGTTCTTTTGGGAACTAAAAATGCTTTAATGCTGTCCAATGTGTTACATGTGTTTACAGCAGGGTTTATTTTGTTTGCTGGTTATTATGCTAGCCTAGGTTTATTTTATTGGATAGGGAGCGGGTTGTTTATCGGGTTATTATCTTACCAACACTTTTTGGTTAAACCAAACGACTTAAGTAAAGTTAATTTAGCCTTTTTTACTACTAATGGAATTGCTAGTGTTTTATTTGCGGCATTCGTTTTGATGGAGTTGTATTTGTAAAATGAAACGGATTTTTCAAAAAATAAAAAAGATACTTTTTAATAAATGGACGATTGGAAGTTTTTTGCTTTTAATGGCGTTTATTTTAATTTCTAATTGGGTAATAATCAGTTCGGCTAAAAAAAGTATTTATAGTAATATTTCAGAAACTCCAAGTGGGAATAAAATTGCTTTAATGTTAGGTACAAGTCGTTATACAGTGAGAGGGACAACTAATTTGTATTTTAAATATAGGGTTAACGCTGCTGTTGACCTTTATCGTTCAGGAAAGATAAAGCACATAATTGTAAGTGGAGATAATAGGGTAGAAAACTATAATGAACCAAAGCAAATGCAAAGTGCATTAATGAGTCGAGGGATTCCTGAAAGTGCAATTACTTTAGATTATGCAGGATTTAGAACATTAGATTCTGTTGTTCGCTGTAAAAAAGTATTTGGACAAAATAAGTTTATTATTATTTCACAAAAATTTCATGTAGAGCGGGCGTTGTTTATTGCCAATAAATATGATATTGATGCAATAGGTTTTGCAGCACAAGATCCTCCTGGGAAATATTCAACAAAAACAAAAATCAGAGAGATTTTTGCAAAAACAAAAGCCGTTATTGATCTTTATATCATCAATAAAAAACCTAAATTCTTAGGTAAAAAGGAAATTATAAATATTTAATTAAGTAAGCGCTAGTCCGTAAATTATTCAGTTAGGTTTAAATAGAATAATTG
>JAQXDJ010000160.1 GCA_029251425.1 Vicingaceae bacterium | reverse complement strand
AGCAGCACTATTCTCTAAGAGTAATTTTTTAAACTCTTAATATTTTAGTTTTTTACCTTTCTCACCCCCAAACTGATCAGCATAACCATCAGTGAACAAATAAATTTGATCACCCTTTTTTAGGGTTTGTTTGTGGTTTGTAAAAGGTTTTTGAAGCATGTATTTACCAATTGGCTGCTTATCAGGTTTTGTTTCAATAAGCTCTTTATCTCTTATGATATATAAAGAATTATTTGCGCCAGAAAATTCTAATTCGTTTGTATTAGTATTCAAAGAACAAAGTGCTATATCCATTCCGTCTTTGATACTATCATCTCCTTGCTCAAAAGTTTCTATAACTAGTTGAGTTACTTTGTCTAAAATTTTAGCAGGTTCACTCAATTTAAACTCTCTAACAGCTCTATTTAATGCGTTATGACAAACTACACTTACCATTGCACCAGGAACTCCGTGTCCTGTAAATCAGCAGCAGCAAAAAGCACAGTATCTTCATTGTTATTATTAATTGGAGAAAGGTCCATCCAATAAAAATCTCCAGCAACAATATCTTTAGGGAGATAGAGTGTAAAACTATTTTCTAAATGATTTTTTAAGAGTGAAGATGATGGGAATATTGCACTTTGAATTCTTTTTGCATAGACTATACTGTCAGTAATATCTCTGTTTTTCGTTTCAATTTGTTGTTTTTGTAGCTCTAATTTTTCATTTGATTTTCTCTTATTTATATTCCCTTTTACAGAAACACCTACAATTACAAAAAGTAGGAAAAAACCAATTAAAGATCCTATTATTAATGCTTTCTTTTGTGTTTGTTGAGCAGATGAAATAGCTTCTTGTTGCAACAGCTCTTTATCTTTTTCATTAATCTCATAAAGGGCATTCATTTCAGCAATTTTACCAGCATTTTCTTTAGTAAATAATTCATTTGTGATCTTACTTTCAAGCTTTAAATAATATAACGATTGTCTGTGATTACCTTTCTGTTCATAAGCTTTAGAAATGTTTTCATAGACTTCTGCTGTTTCAGCAACAACACCTAATTCTTTGTTTATTTCGAGTGCTTTTAATAAATAATCGATTGCTTGATCAGATTTTTCTTGTCGATAAAGCAAGTCTCCAATAGAATTGAACATATTTGCTTGTTGCCAAGTGTCCTCAAGTTTATCTGCAACTTTCAAAGAGCTTTTCAAAGCATCAAAAGCTTTGTCATATTTTTTTTGTTCTGTATAAACTTCCCCAACATTTCCTTTAATTAATGAAATTCCACTTAGATCATTTAATTTCTCATAAATGTTAAGTGCTTTTATGTAATAAATTAATGATTTTTCATAATGTTCTTCATCTGAGTAAGAATTAGCAATATTATTATAGCACATTGCTATACCAATAGAATCATTAATACTTTGATAGTACATTAAAGCTTTTGTCGTAAATTCAATAGCCTGAGGGTAATTACCCAAGTAATAATGGATTATTCCTATATTATTGTAAATTGTATTAATCCCTTCAATATTTTTATCCTTCTCGTAAATGGAGAGAATTTGAAAATTTAATTTTTGAGATTTTGAGTAATTTCCAATGTAATCGTAAGCATTGGCAAGCGTAGTAAGACTATTTATGGTCCCATTTTTATATCCAATTAGTCGGGATAAACGTAGTGCTTTTTTAGAATAATTAATTGATTTTATATAGTTTTTACCCATATGGAAATCAGCAATTTGGTTCAAAATATCGGCTCTTGAACTATCGTTTTGTGATGATTGTTCTAATGAAATTAAGCTGTCCAAATTGTTTGCTTTGGCAACATTGTTAATGCAACAAATGAAGCAGAAAAGCAATACTGAAAAATGAAATTTCATTAGGATTTTAAAAATCATCATCGAAAGATAATTATTTTTATCAACTCTAAAAGCAACCTTTTAAAAAGATCATCCGTTTTAGGCTGAGAATACAAAGAAAGAAAACAAAAAAATATATTACAAGAAGACCATCATCAGTATGTAAATACA
>JAQXDJ010000202.1 GCA_029251425.1 Vicingaceae bacterium | reverse complement strand
GAAAGTTACTAAGCCTAATAATGTTAACAACATCTTTTGTTGAATAGATTTTTTATCTAATTCAGCCTTATCTAATTCGTTTTCAGCAACCAACAATGTATTTTCTGCTTCTTTCTTGTCTGTTTCATATTTAGTTTGCATTTCTGCCATTACTGTTGCATTCTCTTGCCTATACAAACTATCTTTCCAATTAGCGTATAATAGTATATTTTTATATGCTAAATCTGTCTTCCCCATTTGCTCGTAACTTTCAGCTAGCCCAGAATAAGCCTTCATTATAGTTTTAATAGATTTTAACTTTAAGGCAATTTCAAGCGACTTATTATTGTATTCAATAGCTTTTTTATTATTATTCATTACCATGTATAAATCAGCAACATTTAAGTAATTTGTTTCCAATGAAGCTGTATTATTAAGTTTAATATCAATAGCTATTGCTTTTTCATGATATTTTAATGCTTCAATGTACCTATTTTCGTATTTTAAGCCTACTGCTCTATTCTCATACAATACTGCTTTTAATCCTGGTTTATTTATTTCATCTATTATTTTCATTGCTTTTGCATAATAAACCATCCCTTTATTATACTCATGATCAAAAAAATAATCAGCAGACAAAGAACTATAACCATATACAGCAGCTTCCAAATCACCACTCTTTTCATCTAATTCTATAGAACGTTCAACATACTTTAATGCTAATGCTTTATTCCCTTTATAATCATAAACAAGTCCAAGATTGTATGCCGCATTTGACATCCTACTGGTGTCTTTTATTTCTTCGGCTATTTTTAAAGCCATCAATAAATATTTTTGAGATTTCTCGTAATTATCAAGTAAGAGATATCCAGCACCTACATTATTTGCGCTTTGAGAAATAAGAGCTTTTTTAGCCTTATTCTTTTTACTTATTTGTTCAGAAAGTGCTAATGCTTCCTTAGCATGTTTTAAAGATTTTTTATAGTCACTCGATTGGTATTGCTCACATAACTTATTTAAAAGTTTTACTTTTTCTCCAACAATAACTTCAGTTTCAATTTGTTTTTCTAAACTATCAATAACTGCAATTTGACCAAAAGATAGGTTCGTAATTATTAAAAATAAACCAAAAAATAATATAGTAAAACAGCTTCTAATCATAGTTAAGCTTAAAGATATATTTTTTTTTAGACTATCATTAATTTTTGCTACTTTTAGTTTCAAATCTTTAAAAATTAAAAAAAATGGCTGACGAAAAACGAAAAAAAGTTAAAACAAAAGTTAAAGCAAGTGGAAAATCTCCTGCTGGGGTTGATGCTGCATTAGATAATATGACTAAATTATTTATTGAAAAACCCATTACTGGAGAAATGGATTATTTAATAAAAAAACAAAATGGAGAAATTGTAGTTAATGAATATTTAATGTCTGAATCATTAAAAACAGCTTCTGGGTATGCTGAATTAGGTGCTCAAATACAAGAACTTGCTCAAGCTAGTTTAGCTGGTGTTACAGATGGTAAAATCAAAGTTCTTTTTGAAAGTAAATTTGAAGAAATTTCGAATTAAAAAACCACAACACAAAAAGAAAGCCTCATTAAATTTAATGAGGCTTTCTTTTTGTGTTGATAAACTTTAGTATGCTTTTAAGGCATCTCTATAGGCAAACATATCTTGTTTATTATCTTCATTATCTCTATCTAACATTAAAGAAAGTAAATAATCTAAGCTTTCTAATCTGTCATCGTCAGAATCAATAGTACTTAAAATCATTTCAACTTCTTCTGGAGCTTCTTCCCCTTCTTCTAATTCAGGAGCAATTGCTTCTTCTGGAGGTAAAGGAATATTAAAAGTCTTATTAGCTTCTATGTGCTCGTATGTTAATCTGGTAACCTTAGTTAAAGTCGGATCTTTCTCTTCTAACGCATAAGGTCTTAACTCTTTTAAACCTTTA
>JAQXDJ010000176.1 GCA_029251425.1 Vicingaceae bacterium | reverse complement strand
GCATTTTTTTGGATACTGTAATGAGATTTGTTGGCTGTTATGCTAAATAATAGCATGTACACATATAAAGCTGCAGGTGTTCAGATAGGGGTTGAAAAAGTTATTTTAGATAAGGTGCTTAAAATTATTCAATGGGATAAAAATGGGGGAGGAACTTTTGCAACAGGAGGATCATTAACCAATTTTATGTCGATGTTAATGGCTCGAGATGCTTTTAATGCTAAAATTAAAAATGAAGGATTTCAACAAAATAATTTAACCGTTTATACTTCAAAAGAATCTCATTACAGTATCCCTAAAAATGCAGCTTTTTCTGGAATAGGAAGAGAAAATGTACGTTACATTGCTGCTGATGATTTAGGAAGAATGGATGTTGATGATTTAAAAAATCAAATCAATAAAGATATTGCAGCAGGATATCATCCAGTACTAGTTAACCTTACAGCAGGAACAACTGTTTTTGGTGCTTTTGATCCGATTACCGAAGCGGCTGAATTTTGTACTAAACATAACATTTGGTTACATGTTGATGGAGCATATTGCGGTTCTTTAATTTTCAGTAATAAATACAAACACTTATTAACTGGATTAGAAAAAGCAGATTCTTTTAGCTTTAACGCACACAAAATGATTGGAACACCTTTAACGTGTTCTTTAATTTTTACGAAAGACAAAAAGCATTTGTATAATTCTTTTGATAATGAAGCGAGTTACTTGTATCAGACAGATGGAGATGATTTTAATTTAGGGAAAACATCTTTACAGTGCGGCAGAAGAAATGACGCATTAAAGTTTTGGACACTTTGGAAAAGTGTTGGAACAAAAGGGTTGGAGAATATTGTAGATCATCAGTTTGAACTAGCAGATGTTGCACGTGAATACATCAAAAACAATAAAGATTATACTTCTTATGGAATAGAAAATTCTATTTCTGTTTGCTTTAATTATAAAGGCATAGATCCTCAAAAGTTATGTACAGCACTGTATGAGAAATCTGAAATTTTGGTTGGATTTGGTTCTAATAATGGAAATGAATTTATACGATTTGTAACCATAAACGCTCAAAATGAGAAAGAAGACATTTTAAACTTCTTTAAAAAATTAGAAGATTTTGTTGAAGAGCATGGTTTCGCATTAAAAGACTCATCACTTAAGATTATATCATAAATTATGAAAAAGATAATAAATACTCCAAATGCACCAGCTCCAATAGGTCCTTACAGTCAGGCTGTAATGGTAGGAGATACGCTTTATACTTCAGGCCAAATTGCAATTAACCCAACTACAAATGAGTTAGAAATTGATGACATTAAAAGCGAAACGAAGTTAGTAATGGAAAATCTAAAAGCAGTGCTAACCGAAGCTGGAATGGATTTTTCAAACATTATTAAGTGTTCAATATTTATTTCTGATATGAACAACTTTGCTCAAATAAATGAAGTTTATGGAACTTATTTTTCTACAGATTTTCCGGCAAGAGAAACGGTAGAGGTAGCTTGCTTACCAAAAAACGTAAATGTTGAAATTTCTGCAATAGCAGTTAAATAAAAATACTTGCCAAACAAAAAAGCCCGCTTAATGCGGGCTTTTTTGTTTTAGTTTAAATTTAATTCGATAAAATCTAAGTGTTCGGATTTCCTGACACTCAAAGCTTTTGAATAATTCAAAATATTATCAATGGTTTCTTTTTTTGGAGCAAACATTCTGTTCTCCTTTTGTTCCGTTAAAAGCAATTTTAATTCTTGCTCTTGTTGGGTAATTTCTAAAAAATTAAAGTGAGTAAATTTTGGCATAGGCTTATTAAATTGTTTTTAGTGTTTAAGTTATCATCTAAACGC
>JAQXDJ010000157.1 GCA_029251425.1 Vicingaceae bacterium | reverse complement strand
GTATAAACTACCTACTTTATTACTTAAAATAGAGTTGGCTGTTTCCAAGTTCTCCAAACTTTCATAATCACCTTTTGTTGCTAAAACGTTATTAATTTCCTTAGTTAATAGAATAATTTCTTCTGTATGCGAAATGATCGTTTCTATTTGATCAATTCTTTTATCATTAGGCAATAATCTTTCTTTTAACAAAGAAGTCTCTGAGATATAATAAGGAAATTCTACATCTAATATTCCATGAGTTCTATTTAAATTATCTTGATTATTATTAAAGACCCTATTATTATTTAGAAAATTTAATTCTTTATTAATCCCTCTGTATTTTTCTAGTAGTTGATTTGAAGGGTCAATCTCCAGTGTCAATTTATTAAAGCTACTATTTGCTCTTCTACTAATGAGTTGATTTAAGACTATTTCTCCTATTAAAATAATGATAATTAAACCAAAAGCAAGCGTTAATTTTTTACTGATTTTCATACTTATCTTTTAATTTTTACCACTTCTCCCTTAGATCTATAACGATATAATGAAAAATAAATACCCCGTGAAGAGCCATCTTTCTTGATAGCAATATTTCCACATATTCCTTTATAGAATTTTACCTGATAAAGAGATGTTCTAAGCCAGTCACCAAATTGTTCTTTTTTTATTTCTTTAATGTTTACTGTACTTATTTCATTTAATATTAATCCCATGGCATCGTAAGCTTGCATAGCTGGCCGAACAGAAAAAGGTTTATTATTAAATTGATTTTCAAACTCTTTTAAAAACTGATTAGCCAATATATAGTTTCCATCTAATGCTGTAAAAAAAGGAAACTCAGAGTCAATTATTTCTACTTCTGAATTGTCATAGTAAGCAGGGGTTAATTGTGTGGTAGAGCCAAAAAAAGGTGCACTTATTCCTAAGTCACGAGCCTCTTTTTGTGCATATCCAAATTCTTTGTATCCAAACATAACATAAGCATCGTATTTTGCCTTTTTATATTCTGATAAATAATTGATAAAACTGACATCTTCTTTTTTTACTTCAACTATTTTATTTTCAACATTAGCCTCATCTAATATTTGTTTTACTGCATATGCTCCCCTTCTCATAAAATCATTAGGATAATGCGTTATCCTTATCCCACTCATCGTCTTCTAAAAATAAATTTACCTTTGGTTGACCCTCCTTTCTTTTTAGATTGTATTGCTCTATCGCTAACTCCATCGCTTTTGAAGGATCTATTCCTAAATCTGTTGCTCTTGTAGATAATGGAGCAATAAAACCGATGTTAATTTCTTCAATTTTATGGGCTCCACAACCATAAATAAATAACATTAATACTACTATTAATAAGCCAGTAGATTTATTACTAAAAAATAAGTTTGTCATTCTCATAATCTTTAAATTTTTACTTTAATTTATAATCTAACCTATATTTTGATTAGGAATTTTAAAGCCGAAAATAGTTATATCATCTACTTGGTCTTCTTTTCCTTGCCATAGAGCTAATTTTTCAATTAGTAGTTCTCGTTGTTTTTCCAAAGATTTAGAATGGTTTATTTTAATTAGGTTCATAAATGATTTTCGTAACATTTTTTTACTGTTTGGACCGCCAAATTGATCATAATACCCATCAGAGCTAAGGTAGAATGTCATATCTTCATCGTAGCTAATAACATGTTGTTTATAATCTCTTTCCAAATCGATCATTCCTCCAATTGGTAAGGCATTACCTTTAATAATATTTAATTTTCCGTTATTAATAAAGAGTAGATGATTCTTAGCTCCAGAAAATTTAATTGTTTTATTACTTGTGTTAATGCAACATATTGCCATATCCATACCATCTTGCACACCACTTGATTTTTGCTTAAGAGCTTTAACCATTGATTTATGCATTTCAGATAAAATCTCACTAGGCTCGTGTATACCTTTACTTTCGATTACATTAAATAGTAATTCAAATCCTAAAATACTCATCAATGCTCCCGGAATTCCATGCCCAGTACAATCAACTACTGCAGTGAATATTAGATTATCAATTTTTTTAAACCAATAAAAATCACCACTAACCATATCTAATGGTTTAAAAATTATAAAATGTTCAGGCAAACTTTTTTCAATGTTTAATTTTATAGGTAACAAGGCATCTTGTATCCGTTTTGCATAGATTAAGCTTTGGTTAATTTCATTATTCTTTTTTTCTAACTCCTCTTTCTGTTTAATAACCACAGCTGTTCTTTCCTGGATGGTTTTCTCTAAATTCTTATTCAAATCTTTTAATTGATGATTTGAAACCTCAAGCTCTAAATCTTTTTGATAAGCAATTAGAGCTTGTTCAACTGTTAAATTTAAATCTTGCACATTCCATGGCTTATTAATATATCTATACAGACCAGCATTATTTACTGCAGAGATAACATCCTTGAAATCTGCTTGACCTGTTAGTAATATGCATATGGTTTTTGGTAGAAATCCTTTAATTTGTGCTAGGAGTCGGTCTCCTTTCATGTTTGGCATTATTTGGTCACATATTACTACACTAGGAGTAGTGGAGAGGTTTTCATACATATCGTTAATAATCTCCATAGCTTCATATCCACTTTGAGCAATTTCAATATGACAACTATTCCCAAAATTTGCTTTTAGTTGTGATTTTAAGCTGTCTAACACTATTTTTTCATCATCTACACATAGAATAACAGGCTTATTCATAGAGTTCAGTTTTTTTATTCTTAAAGAGTCATATTTATTGTTATTTATAATCATAATACTATTTGAATTAAGTCAGGGCAATCATTATATAAATATAGCAAAACTTTTTAACTACCTATATGTCAATTAGTTAACTCAGTATTATTACGTAGTTAAACAAGTATTTACACTTTTTATATAAAAAGACTTTCCCAACAGGTATTGTAGTGTTTAAGTATATACTTATCTTGGAAGACTATATTTACTTACTAGACGTAGCAAGGTTTACTATTTTCAATATAGGTTATACTACTCTTTTATCTTGGTTGGTTTTGGCATACTTATGAGTTACGAATTATAACTTTGTGTAAGTAATGAAAAAAGTATTTTTAAAAACTAAAATAATAATTCTAGGTTTGTTATCTTTTATTACGAAAATCATTACAGTTATTTATTTGCTTCTTAAAAATTTTAAAGAATGGTTTAATGAAAAATTTTCTTGGTTTTTAACAAGTGTATTTCAGCTAGAAGATGTTAGAAATAGTATTGTTGTTTCTGTAAATAGAATTTTTTAGATTAATCTATGTGTGGAGGGAATTTAATATTTAGTTCTGTTCCTTTATTTATAACACTATTCATACTCATATTTCCTTTATAAGATTTAATTCGATTTTGAATGTTTTTTAAGCCATGACCTGAATGGTATTTCATTTTATCAATATTAAATCCAACACCATTATCTTTTATAGACAAGAGAGTGTTTTCTTGAGCAGTTTTAAGCTCAATATTAACTTCTGTAGCACCACTGTGTTTGATACTGTTATTTATAAACTCTTGAATTATTCTAAAAATTGATGTTTCTAATGACTTAGTTGGGTTTGGAGAATATTCGCTGTAATTAAAATTGATTATAAAATCTTTATTAGAAACGTTAAATTGCAATTGTTTAATTGCTTTTATTAATCCATATTCTTGTAAAACAATAGGCAAAGCATTAAAACAAATCCTTCTCAGTTCTGTTATCGCATTTCCCATTATAGAATGGACGATATTTAATTCGTCTTTAATATTTTTCTTTTGATCGAAGCTAGAACTTAAACTTGCGAGATGTAACTTTATAGCAACCAAATATTGGCCAAGACCATCATGTAAATCACGTGAAATTCTTTCTCTTTCCTGCTCCTGAGTTTCAATTGTTCTTTCCAGCAATAATTGATTTGATTTACTACGTTCGGTTATATCTTTTATAAGCAGTTGATAGTTAATTAACTCATCATAATTATTGCTTATAATATTACCAGAAATTAAACAAACCTTTTTTTTACCACTAGAAGTTAACACTTGGCATTCATAATCCTTTAGTGTGCTTTTTTCATTAATGATAGTGGTTATTTTTTGTGCTTCAGATTTATTGTTAAAAAAGGAGTCAAATGATGTTAGTTTTAAATTGTCAACACCAATTAGGTTAACAGTTGCGGGATTAAAATCAATAATTTTAAACTCATCGTTCAGCAATATAATAGGGTCAGTTGATTCAGAAAATACTTTTTTATATTTGAGGTTGAGATTCTTGTTTTGCTCTTTTAGTGCATAAATTTGATGTGCGTTTTCAATAGTTAATTTCAGTTCATAATTATCCCAAGGTTTAGTAATGTAGCGATAAACATTCCCTTTATTAATAGCATCAATAATTGCATTAATATCACTATAAGCTGTAATAAGAATTCTCATTGGAGTAGGGTGCGATTTCGCAATAACCTCAAAGAAATCAACTCCAGTTTTTCCTGGCATTTTTTGATCAGAAAGAATTACTTCAATTGGATGGTTTTTTAAAATGGCCATTCCTTCCTCTGCAGATTTTGCGGTAAATATTTCATAATCTCTTCTAAAGGAGGCTTTAAAAGCTGATAAATTTAGCGGTTCATCATCTATGTATAGAACTTTTATTTTAGCCATAATTTTATTTTTTTATAGGAAGTTCAATTACTATTTCAGTCCCTTTGTTCTCTGCCGATTCAATATTTATTATTCCATCATGACTGTCTACAACACCTCTTACTATCGATAAGCCAAGTCCTGTTCCTTCACCAACATCTTTAGTGGTATAAAATGGATCAAAGAGTTTTGATAAATTGCCGTTAGGAATGCCTGTCCCGTTATCTGATACGCTTATTATAATTGATTTGCTGGTGTTAAAAGTCTTTATTTTTATTAAACCATCTCTAGTGTCTTTATTTTTTTCAATGGCATAAATAGCATTATCTATAAGGTTAAGAATTGCTTGATTGATCTTTCCGGGGTTGCATTCATAATTAGGAATATTTCCCAGTTCCAATACCACTTTAATATTATTTAATTTACTCTTAACAATTAAGAGGGTAGATTCAATACCAGTATTAATATTTGCTATATTTAATTCACCTTCATCCAGTCTTGAAAAGTTTCTTAACCCACTTACAATTTCTGTTGTTCTTTTTGCTCCATCTTCAATACCATTTATAATTTCAGATAGCTCTGTTTTTAAATAATCATAATCTAATTCTTTTTTTAATGCTTCAATTTCTTTTAGCTTTTCTGAAATGTTATTAGAGTTTTCAAGTTCAGCATATTTATTTAAGATAGTATTTAGATCACCTATATCTTGTCGTAAAGGTATAATGTTGGAAGACACAAAATTTATAGGATTGTTTATTTCGTGTGCAATTCCTGCCGTTAATTGACCTAAGGATGCCATTTTTTCAGAATCAACTAATTGAGATTGTGCTTGTTTTAAATTATTTAATGTATCGTTAAGTTCTTCTGTTCTTTTTTTAACTTTTTGCTCTAAAACAATGTTCTGTTCTCTAATTATTTTTTGATTTTCATTCAAAACTTCTACAGTTTTTTGCTGAGACTCTTCTTTTTCTTTTTTATAAATGTTTATTCTGGCAGCTAGTGCAAATGATAGCAATATTGTTTCCAAAGCTGAACCTATATGCATTGTATATCTAGTAACAATGTTGAAAGGCAAAATTCCTGTGTTTTTGAGAACAAAACCTATAACTCCTAATAAAAATATCAGCCAGGCTGCTAGAAAATATTTTGCCGGTTGATATCCTTTTCTTACAATTTTTATTGTAAGAAATAACATGTAAAATGAAACTATGCCTGCTATAATATTTAATGCTTTCCAGCCTAGATGACTAAATCCAAATAATGGAATTATGATAGGAATTAGATAGAGAAGAGAAATTAGGATGGTAATAAAGTAAAGTTTTTTATAGAAGTATTTTACTTTTAGAAAAACATTCATAAATGCCATACCTGCTATGCCACTTAAAGAGCTAAAAAGGAAAACACTGTATTGAGAAAAGCTAGGTGAATTAGGCCATAAATATTGAAAGAAGTAACCTTGAAAGCCTGTTTGAACTAATAGGACTATTAGAACATAGAACACGTAGTATAAATAGCTTTTGTCTCTTACAGAAAAATAGATAAATAGATTGTAAAGAATCATTACTAACATAATTCCTATGTATATTCCAGAGATTATATCTATTGTTTTTATCTTTTTGAAAATAACATCCTTTGTTCCTATTGTTATGGGAAGTACAATATCTTCTGTGCTTGATATTTTTAAAAAGTAAGTTTTTTGTGTTTTATTTGGGAGAGTTAAATCAAAAAGAAAATTTGGATCCTGATATTTTCTGGATTTAAAGGTTTCACTTTCTCCTGTAATTATTGAATGATATTCATTAAGATGATTTGGATAATAGAACTCTATATTGTCTATCATAGGTGCTCCAAGTTTTAAAATTAAATCTTGATCATTTGTTGAATTATATACAGTCAATTTAATCCAAAAAG
>JAQXDJ010000158.1 GCA_029251425.1 Vicingaceae bacterium | reverse complement strand
ACGAACTCCTCTTTTTTTTATTCTAATATTTAAACAGCTTTTACTTAGCGTAATTCACAGCTCTTTTTTCTCTAATAACAGTAACTTTAACCTGTCCAGGGTAAGTCATTTCTGTTTGTATTTTCTCAGCTAAGTTAAACGACATTGTATCCGCTTCAGCATCACTTACCTTACCACTTTCTACAATAACTCTTAACTCTCTACCTGCTTGTATTGCATAAGCTTGCTCTACACCTGGGTAAGTCATTCCAATTTTTTCTAAATCTTTAATACGGTTAATGTATTGCTCCATTACCTCACGTCTAGCTCCTGGTCTAGCTCCCGAAATAGCATCACAAACCTGTACAATAGGAGATATAATAGAAGTCATTTCAATCTCATCGTGGTGAGCTCCAATTGCATTACATACATCTGGTTTCTCTTTATACTTTTCAGCAATTTTCATCCCTAAAATTGCGTGTGGCAATTCTGGTTCATCATCTGGCACTTTACCTATATCGTGTAACAATCCAGCTCTTTTAGCAACCTTAGCATTTAATCCTAATTCAGATGCCATTGTAGCACATAAATTAGCTACCTCTCTAGAGTGCTGTAATAAGTTTTGTCCGTAAGATGAACGGTACTTCATTCTACCAACCATTCTAATTAACTCAGGGTGTAATCCATGAATTCCTAAATCAATAGTAGTACGCTTACCTACTTCTAAAATTTCAGCTTCTAATTTGTTTTTGGTTTTCTTAGCAACCTCTTCAATTCTGGCAGGGTGAATTCTACCATCCGAAACCAATTGGTGTAAAGATAAACGAGCTATCTCTCTTCTTACAGGATCAAAACAAGATAAGATAATTGCTTCTGGTGTATCATCAACAATAATTTCTACTCCAGTAGCAGCTTCTAAAGCTCTAATGTTACGCCCTACCAATAATTCTACCTTTAATCTCATCACTTTCTATTCTAAAAATTGAAACTGAGTTTTCAACTGCTTGTTCTGTAGCTACTCTTTGTATTGTCTGCACAACAATTTTACGAGCTTCTTTATCAGCATTAATCTTAGCTTCTTCCACTACATCTTTAATTAAAGCTAAAGCATTTGTTTTAGCTTCATCTTTCAATGCTTCAACTAATTCTGCTTTTGCATCTTCTTGAGATAATCCAGAAATCTTTTCTAATTGATCAACTTGCTTTCTGTGTGCAGATTCAAGCTCATTTTCTTTAGTTTCAATTATTTCTAGTTGCGTATTTAAGTTCTCCTTAATACGATCAACCTCTTTTTCTTTACGCTTAGCATTTTCAATTTGCTGAGATGCGCTTTGACTTTTTTGATTTGCTCTATTCTCCAAATCAGAGATCTTACGTTCTCTTTCGTTAATCACTTTCTCATGCTCCTCTTTAAGCGTTAAGAACTTTTCTTTTGCTTGCAATAATTTTTCTTTTCTAAAAACCTCTGCTTTCGCCTTAGCTTCTTCAATAATCTTATTGCCTTTGCCTTCGGTCGATTTTTTCATCATCATAGCAACAACAGCTCCAACGACTGCCCCACCTACAACAACACCAATAACAATACTTACTATGTCCATTTTAATAGTTTATGATATTTATAATATACCTCATCATAAAGTTTATTTTACTTTTATTTTAGCGCATAAAAAAACCCGCACAAATTTGGTTTGGATAAACCCGCTAAAATAATGGTTGGAGCTGCCAAGTACGTTCGAACTTCCCACGTCCACCAAAGTGAATTCCTTATAAAGGTTTACAAGGGGCCTGTTCTAGGTTACTTATGAGCTTTGCTCCAATTAAGTAAAATGTTAGTTTATCAAACGAAATAAATTTGTACGGGACTTCTTTATAGCTTCACAGCCATATATCCTGATAAATTATTGCTTCTTATTTTAAAGAACGTTACAGATTTTGGTCTAACAACTGTTCGACTGCCATTAAATCTTCTTCAATTCCGGCACTATCTAAAATACCTTTCTTTTCCAAATCAAAGTTACGAGTAGCTACTTTAAGTGCAGCCATTGCTATAAGGTCTTGTTTGTCTTTTACTGCGTATAAACGTTCAAAATCATCAATTGATTGATTAATTTTTTCAGCTGCATTTCTAATGCCTTCTTCTTCCGAAGAATCTACAGTTAAAGGGTAAACCCTATTTGCAATTTTTATTTTTATCGATAACTCACCCATTTGGGAATCTTTAATTATCTGTTAATTTGAGCAATACATTTATCAATCTCCCGTACCATTTCGTTGATCTTTAACTTTACTTCTTTGGTACTTTCTCCTCCTCCAACGCTTCCCGCAATTTTTAACAATTTAACCTTGTCGTTTAATTCCGAAATTTGTTGGTTTTTTTCAGTTAATTCTTCTCTTATTCTTGTTACTTCATTAGAAAGTTTTTCATTTTTCTCAATAAGTAAAGCTTGTTTTGCTACTAGCTTTTCGGTTTTTTTCCGAACTCCACTTACTAAATTTGAAATATCTTTCATTTTGTAAATATCAAAATAAATTGATAATAATCAACCTTTACAAATTTAGTTTTTTTACACGGTTATATGTGTATAATCTAATTTAAAAAAATATTTAATCTGTTTATTGAGCCATAGCTTTGTGTTTGATTCATTTATGGTCTAACATTTGATAAAATCAAGCATGATTAAAAATTTAATTCTCTCTTCTTTAATACTTCTTACAAGTTTTAACGTCATTTCTCAAGATTCTATTCCTAAAGGATATTTCCGATCACCTCTTGGAATTCCTCTTTTTTTAGCCGGAAACTTTGGAGAGTTACGTTCTAATCATTTTCATGGAGGATTAGATATGAAAACACAAGGTAAAGAAGGTTTTAATATTTATGCTGCTGCAGATGGTTTTGTTTCTCGAATAAAAGTTTCTCCTTGGGGATATGGTAAAACCATTTACATTGACCACCCAAATGGAACAACAACAGTTTATGCGCATTTACAGCGTTACAAAGGAGAAATAGCTAAATATGTTAAAGAGCACCAATACAAAAATGAAAGTTGGGAATTTGATTGGTATCCTGCCGACTCATTAATGCCCGTAAAAAAAGGTCAAATAATCGCTTTATCAGGAAATACTGGTGGATCTGGAGGTCCACATCTTCATTTTGAAATTAGAGAAACTGAATCGGAACACCCTATTAACCCTCTTTTAGTAGGTTTTGATATTAAAGACAATATTAAACCTACCATTAAAAGTATTATCGTTAAACCATTAAACGACACAAGTTATGTAAATAACAGTAATAAAGCTCAACGTTTTTTAGCGGTTGGAATTAATGGCACTTACAAACTCAAATATGGAACAACTATTTCGGCTTATGGTGAAATTGGTGTTGGAATTGAAACGATTGATAAATTAAATGGTGTTAGTAACAGAAATGGAATTTACTCTATTGAGCTTTCTCAAAACTCAGAAATTATATACAAATCTGAAATGAAAAAATTTAGCTTTGATCAAGATAGAGCGCTTAACTCATTAATTGATTATGAAATGTTTTTAGCAAAGAAAATTCGTTATCAAAAAAGTTACATTGAACCCAACAACCATTTACCTATTTATACGCAACACAAAAATAATGGAGTTATACATATTGGGATAAGTGATAAAAACAACTTTACATATAATGTAAAAGATAGTTATGGAAATTTATCAATTATTAGTTTTCCGATCTCAGGAAATCTGAATCGAAAATTAATAAAACCAACAGCTAAAATAAACTTTGACACAACTTTTAGTTTCCAAGACAGTAACTATTATGAAACTCAAAATGTAACCGTAAGCATTCCTAAAGATGCGCTTTACAAAGATTTACCTTTCCATTTTTCTACTGCAGATACGTTAACTGGAGCTATAACCCCTACTTATTTTATCCATAATGAATATACCCCTTTACATAAAGCAATTAATGTTTCTATTAAGGTTGGCAGGTTAAGTGAATATGAAAGGAGTAAAGCTACTATTGTCCATTTTGACAGAAGAAAAAGATACTACTCAAAAGGCGGAACTTGGAGAAATAATTCTATTACAACAAAATCTAAGAAATTTGGTGGTTTTGCTGTAATGTTAGATACTGTTCCTCCTAAAATAACACCTACTAACATGTTCGCTAACAAGAACATGTCTGGAAACTCTACAATAACCGTTAAAATAGCTGATAATTTATCAGGTATAAAATCCTTTAGAGGTACTATTGACGGTAAATGGGTAATGATGGAATACGAAGCAAAAAAGGCAAAAATATTTCACACTTTTGATAACCTTCCAAAAGGAAAACATAATTTTGAACTTACATTAACAGACGGTGTAGGAAACGAATCTTTCGTTTCTATTCCTTTTACAAGATAGTATGGATATTTTAGAATTTGAAAATAGTAGTTATAGTGTAAACATGCGAAAATTAGCGCGTAAATCTCGCTTAGGTTTTGGTTATCAAGACATCAAAAACATTACTATTCAAGATATCTTAATTATGAATAAACATAAAGAATTGATTAAAATCTATTATGGTTTAGATAAGATTACTTTTATGGACGACATCTTAGAGGAATTAGGAATTGCTGAAGATATGCGTATTGAAAAGCCTGGAAAAATAAGAGACTATCCGGAGCGAGATGTGATGGTAAGAAAAGCAATGACTACAGTAAAAGCACGTAAAAAAGAAGAAGTGGCTGCTTTTAGAGAAATGGCTAAGGAATTAAGAGCTGAAGTTAAAGCTGAAGCAAAAGCTAAGAAAGGTAAATAATTACCTTTTCTATTCAATAGACCTTTTTTTACATTTCTTTAACATCTTTTTACAATTTAGATAGCCTGTTTTCAGTTAACTTAATATAGATTTGTTTCAGATTAATTGATGGAACAATTATTTTATTCCATTCATGTAACTTTTCTTATAGTTAAGCTACTTAACTATATAAAGAAACTTTAACAGATAAATTTTAATGAGCACGATTATTAAAACAACAGATGTAAGGAAAATTTTCGGTGAAGGTGAAAATGAATTCCATGCGCTTAAAGGTGTTTCGTTAGAAGTGAATAAAAGTGAATTTGTTTCTTTAATGGGAAGTTCCGGCTCTGGAAAATCCACTTTAATGAATATTATTTCTTGTTTAGATACGCCTAGCAGTGGTAGTTATTTTTTAAATTCAAAAGATGTTGCCGGAATGAATGATGATGAATTGGCACTCATCAGAAACGAAGAAATTGGTATTGTATTCCAAACTTTTAACCTCTTAAGTAAAAAATCTGCTTGGGAAAATGTAGCATTACCTTTAGTTTATGCAGATATTGATAAAGATGAACGCTACCAAAGAGCCTTAGCATTATTGGATAAAGTTGGATTAAAAGATAAAGCTGAATCTCGTCCCAATCAGATGTCAGGTGGACAAATACAGCGTGTTGCAATTGCTAGAGCACTAATTAACAACCCAAGTATTTTATTAGCTGATGAACCTACAGGCAATTTAGATTCAACCACCTCTTATGAGATAATGAGTTTATTTACAGAACTTCACCAACAAGGAAATACCATAGTAATGGTAACACACGAAGAAGATATTGCAGAATACACCCAACGAGTAATTCGTTTACAAGATGGATTAATAATTTCAAATGGAAGAGATTAATATATGAAAAACTTAGAAAAAAAACATTGGATAATTATTGGAGCAGTAGCATTTGTGTTGCTTGCTTTAATTTTTTGGCCAGAAAGCGAAAAAGACAAACTTTACAATACTGTTGAGGAAGGAAATTTTAAAATTGAGGTTAACTCTTCTGGAGAATTACAAGCCAAAGAAAGCGAAGACATTAAAGGTCCTAGCAGTTTAAGAGCTCATGGAATTTGGCAAATAAAAATAACCGATCTGGTTTCTGAAGGGACTTACGTTAAAGAAGGTGATTATGTTGGTCAATTAGATAAATCAGAAGTCGCTACTAAAATAAGTAGTGCAGCAACTGAAGTTGAAAAAATTACCACAGAGTATGAGCAAGCTCGTTTAGACACAGCTATAGAAATGATGAAATTAAGAGATGAGCTTATTAATTTGAATTATGAAATTGAAGAGAAGCGGTTAATTTCTGAACAAAGTACTTATGAAGCACCTGCCGTGCAGCGACAAGCAGAAATTGATTTAGAAAAAGCAGAAAGAAAGCTCAAACAAAGTTTGAGCAATATATCTCTAAAACGAAGACAAAATGCAGCCAAGCTTCACCAAGTTAAACTCTCTTTACAGCAAGAGCAATCTAAATTAGATCGTTTAGAAGAATTAGTACAAGAACTTAAAATAATTGCCCCAAAAGACGGAATGGTTGTTTACAAAAGAACTTGGGATGGTAAAAAAATTACCTCAGGGAGTCAAATAGGCGTTTGGAATCCGACTGTTGCAACACTTCCTGATTTATCTAAAATGGTAACTAAAACTTATGTAAACGAGATTGACATAAGTAATCTAAAAAAAGGATTAAGTGTTAGTTTAACAATTGATGCTTTTCCTGATAAGAGT
>JAQXDJ010000156.1 GCA_029251425.1 Vicingaceae bacterium | reverse complement strand
AAGAGAAAGATTACAAATTGCTCGTCAGAGAGCTAAATTAGAAAAGAACTTAGGTTCTATTGCTGATTTAACTAGATTACCTGCTGCTATTTTTGTAGTAGATATTATGAAAGAGCATATTGCTATCGCTGAAGCAAAAAAATTAGGAATCCCTACTTTTGCTATTGTTGATACAAACTCAAATCCAAACTTAGTTGATTTCGCTATTCCAGCAAACGATGATGCTACAAAGTCTATTGACAAAATAATGGAACTTGTTACTGCAGAAGTTGCAAAAGGACTAGCTGAAAGAAAAGCTGGAAAAGATAAGTCTAAAGCTGAAGCTGCAACTAAAAAAGCTGAAAAACCAGCAGAGAAAGTTGAAGCAACTAAAGAAGAAGCTAAGGCTGAATCAAAATAATACAACATACTTATAATACATATTTAACATGTCAAAAATTACAGCAGCAGACGTAAACAAATTACGTAAGCAAACAGGTGCAGGGATGATGGACTGCAAAAAAGCTTTAGTTGAAGCTGAAGGAGATTTCGACAAAGCAATTGATGTTTTAAGAAAACAAGGACAAAAAGTTGCCGCAAAAAGAGGTGATAGAGATGCAAACGAAGGTTTGATCTTAGCAAAAACTACTACAGATGGTAAAAAAGCTGTAATGGTTGTTGTAAACTGTGAAACTGATTTCGTAGCACAAAATGCTGATTTCAACACATTTGCTACTACAATTTTAGATGCTGCTATCGCTAATAGCCCAGCTTCTTTAGATGCTTTAAAAGCACTAAACTATACTGGTGAAGCTTTAACTATTTCAGAAAAAATTACTGAGCAAACAGGAGTTATTGGAGAAAAAATTGATGTTTCAGGATACGAAGTTGTAGAAGCTGATACTACTATCGCTTACAATCACCCAGGAAACAGATTAGCATCTATCGTAGGTTTAAACAAATCTAGTGATGCTGTTGCTGAAGCAGGAAAGCAAGTTGCAATGCAAATTGCAGCTATGGACCCTATTGCTTTAGATGAAGCGAGTGTTGACAGTGCAATCATTGAAAAAGAAATGGCTTTAGGTAGGGAAATTGCTGAGCAAGAAGGTAAACCTGCCGAAATGCTTGATAAAATTGCTGCTGGAAAAGTTAAAAGATTTTTAAAAGACAATACATTGTTAAATCAAATGTCTCTTAAAGACAACAAGAAAACAGTTGCCCAAGCATTAAATGAAGTTGAAAGCGGATTGACCGTTACAGATTTCAAAAGAGTTATGCTAGGTTAATTCAAATATCATTTTTAAAAAGAGAGAAATTTATTTCTCTCTTTTTTTTGCCCAAAAGCGGGGTATCCCCGCTGATAAAGATCATACCAACGGAAATGAAACACTATAAAACTATGGCTTTCAAAAGAATACTTTTAAAATTAAGCGGTGAAGCCCTTATGGGGGATAAGCAATTTGGAATAGATAATAATAGACTTGCACTTTACGCAAAAGAAATAAAAGAAGTTGTTGATCAAGGAGTACAAGTTGCAATCGTAATTGGTGGTGGAAACATTTTTAGAGGAATACAAGCTGAAGAAGGTGGTATGGAACGTACACAGGGAGATTACATGGGAATGTTAGCTACTGTCATCAATAGCATGGCTTTGCAATCTGCATTAGAGGCTGAAGGAGTTTATACCAGGTTACAATCAGCAATTGAAATGAAAGAAATTGCTGAGCCTTTTATCAAAAGAAGAGCTGTACGTCACCTACAAAAAGGGAGAGTAGTTATTTTTGGCGCAGGAACTGGAAATCCTTACTTTACAACAGATACAGCTGCAAGTTTAAGAGCGATTGAAGTTGAAGCTGATGTTATTTTAAAAGGAACTAGAGTTGATGGGATATACACTGCAGATCCTGAGAAAGATAGTTCTGCAAAAAAATATGACACTATTTCATTTGAAGAAGTTTACGAAAAAGGATTAAACGTTATGGATATGACTGCTTTTACACTGTGTAACGAAAACAAACTTCCTATCATTGTTTTTGATATGAATACTCCTGGAACATTAAAAAGAGTAGTAAATCAAGAAACTAATGTTGGAACGTTAGTGGAATTTTAATATCTTTATTTAAAATTTGAAAACATGAACGAAGAAATTCAATTTATTTTAGACGGAGCAAAAGAAGCTATGGATAATGCTATGGAGCATTTAGATTCACAACTTCAAAAAATTAGAGCTGGTAAAGCAAGCCCTTTGATGTTAAGCAAAGTTGTTGTTGAATATTATGGTGCGTTAACTCCAATAGCTCAAGTAGCAAACGTGAATGCTATTGATGGAAGAACCTTATCTGTTCAACCTTTTGAAAAATCATTGTTAGATGAAATTTGCAAAGGAATTTCTCATGCTAATTTAGGATTGAATCCTCAAAACAACGGAGAATCTATTCTAATTAATATTCCAGCGCTTACAGAAGAAAGAAGAAGAGATTTAAGTAAGCAAGCTAAAGCTGAAGGAGAAGATGCTAAAGTTGTTACTCGAAATGCTCGTAAAGATGCAAATGATGAAATTAAGAAGTTAAAAAATGACGGATTAAGCGAAGATCAAGTGAAAGATGCTGAAAACGAAGTTCAAAAAGTAATCGACATTTATACCACTAAGATTGATGCTTTAATTACAGCTAAAGAAAAAGACATTATGACTGTTTAGTCAAATTCAATCTATAAAAAAGCCCATCTGTCAGATAACAGGTGGGCTTTTTTATTTTAAACACATTTTGTTATTTAAAAAGGGAGTGATTTTTTAATCACTCCCTAATCAATAATGAACTAATTTACGTTCTTACATACTAACTTAAAAGTGCAAGTGTTCAATTATTAATTCTATTGTATTTCTGTAACAAAAGAAATCTCTATATCCGTATCACCTGGAGCACAAGTTCCATCTTTAACATCTGGTTGATGCTTTAATGTAACTGTAGTTTCTCCAGTAGCAGATGCTCCTGTTGACCAAAAAGTAGCAATCCCCACTTCATAAGTTCCATCAGAGTCTGTTCTTGTAATAGCAACATTTGTGTTTGAAGGAGTGTAACAAAATAAATGCTCATCATCTTCTTGCTGAACTTCTAATGTAATATCCTCTGCTGGGCTTTCAGATTCGTTTAACAATTGAATTGTTGCAGTATAATAAGTATTTGCAACTAATCTAATTGTATCATGTTCTGTTGGAGCATTTCCTCCATCGCCATCAGGATCTCTAAATGCAACTTGAACAGATGGCTGAACTCCTGCTGTATCTACAAAATTAAGTATAGCACTTGTTATTAACTCTTCCTCGTTAGGAGGCGTAGTAGTTCCACTTGGGGTTGTTGCTGGTTCAGGAGTATCATCATCCTTACTACATCCTACCATTACTGTTGTTAAAGCAATTACTGCTAAAATTGAATACGTTTTAATTCTTGACATTGTTTTCATAATTTTTTATTGTTTTTATTGTTTTTATTGTTTTGTTTTTAAAAAGTTAGTTTAAGTTTAAGGGTATAATTTCTACCCATTTCATCTGCATAATATCTAAACCTATTTAAGTAGTCTCGATATGTTGTATTTAATAAATTTTTAATTTTAAAGTCCACTATTAATTTTTGTTTTTTAGTTATTGGAATACCAAACCCCATTCCTGTGCTTAATAAATTATACGCATTAGGAGGTTCTAAGTAGTCACTATTATCTGGAACCTGATTTTGCTTTAAAACACTTTGAATTCCTGCCTCTACATAAACATCCGTTAACTTATTTATTTTAAGAAACTCATAAGATAAAGTATTCTCAAATCTGTTAGCAGGCATCCCTACCAGCCATTCGTTAGCAGTTAAATTGTAGGCATTTAAAAAGGCCGTTTTACCCTCCCAAGTTAAATGATTCGTAAACTGATAACTCACTTTTAGATCAACACCTGTTAAAGCAGCATCTACCTGCGTATAATTAAATGTTGGAAAAGCACCTCTAATTGTTAATGTAGCTGGAAGTGTTGGTTTTAAGTAAATAAAATCATTGATACGATTATAATAACCTTCTATTTGAATTAGAAAATCTTTATTTACATAATCAATAGCAACAATAGTATTATAAGCTCTTTCGGCAATTAAATTAGTATCACCATACTCTACTGCTGCGGCACCATGATGAAGTCCATCACTAAACAGCTCGCTTACATTTGGTGGTCGCCAAGCCATACCAAAATTAACTCTAGTTGTTAACTTATCATTAGGTTTATAAATTGCTCCTACACTTCCTGAAACATTTTTATAGGTGTAATCATAACTATCGTACTCCCTTCTACTCCTATTCCATTTATACACTTTCTGATAAATATAGTCATACCTTAAACCTGTTTCTAATTCCAATTTAAAATTTTTGCTCCTCCATTTCTCAATTAAAAACACTCCTGTTCCATATTTTCTAAAAGCAGGTATAAATTCTCTACCTTCAAATGTATTTGCTTGATTAATCGTAGCCATCCCTATTTGAGTATTAAAAGCTGATGTCCTATTCTGCTTCCAACTTAATTCTCCTAAATGAGTAGTTATTTCAAACTGTAATTCAGGTAAATTTAGAGCTGCAATGCTATCATTTCTTGGTAAATGCTTATCATACTCTTGACGTAGATTATATTGACGAGCATATACAAAGTTTAATTTTCCAATTTCACCAGTTAACCAATAAGCTTTCACTTTAAACAGTTCATGTTCTATGTGTTGCAAGGGCCTTTTAATATCGTAAGTAAAATCAGCAGACTCTAATGGTTCAGAAGCTTCAATTGCTCTTTGTAGGTCTGTTAAATTTCCAATATGTGCGGCAGAAAATATTCCGATATCAGTGTTAAACTTACTATAGAAAGTTTCTATACCATACTTTTCTCTATTAAAACCTAATGCCCAAGAGAAATTATACTCTTTTAAACCTGTGTTTTTTAAATAGTAGTTTGGAGTATTCACATTACCAGACCTCTTTAAGGTTCCTTGTAATCTCCAACTCAATCCTTTTAATTTACCAATATTACCATCTAATGTTGCTGAAGAAACACCTAGCCTTCCGTTAGAAGCTCCAGCTAAATTAAATGCACCATTTATTCCTGCAGAATCTCTTAATACACGAGGTTCAACCAAAACAACTCCAGCAATAGCATTTGCACCATATCGAATTCCATCAGCACCTTTTATAACACTTAATCTGTCAGCAATATAAGGGTCAATTTCTGGAGCATGTTCATTACCCCACTGTTGCCCCTCTTGTCTTATCCCATTATTTAGAATAAGCACTCTATCGCTATGCAAACCATGTATTACTGGTTTAGAAATACTATTCCCTGTATTCAAAGTAGTTACTCCTGCAATTGTTTTTAAGCTTTCCCCTAAAGATTCACCTCTAGATTGATTCAACTCTTTTGCAGAAAGTTCCTTTTTGGCAACAGAAACTTCTTCCTCATACCCATTTTCCTGAAGCGTAAATTCTTTTAACTCTTCAGCATGATGCTCTGGATGAAAATGATGTTTTAAACTTTTTGTTATTGTTATTGTTTCTGTAACAGGATCACACCCTAAATGACTTACAATTATAGTATAAGTCCCTTTACACAAGTTTTCAATTTTGTAATTCCCCTTACCATCAGAAACTGACCCACGTTCTATCTCTTTAATATAAACTGTTGCAAACATTAAAGGTGTTTGATCGTGCTCATCAATAACTCTACCTGATAGAGCGAAACTACATTCCGTTGTTTGAGTAAAACAATTGGATGCCCCTAGAAACAATATCAACACAAAAAGCAGCTTACTATGAAGCATACTATATTATATTAAAGAGATAGAAC
>JAQXDJ010000154.1 GCA_029251425.1 Vicingaceae bacterium | reverse complement strand
AATTTTTAATTTTTAATTTTTAATTTTTAATTTTTAATAAACTTTAAAGTATTTCCATTAACGTTGTCAACTCCATTAACCTTAACAAAGTAAATACCAGCATCAAAATCAGCAGAAGGAATTACAAAAGAAGACTTCCCTCTTCCTAATTCAATTTTTTCTTGAAATACTAATACACCAACAGCATTATATACAGTAACCTCAGTATAAGTTGGAGCTCCAATAAATAAATCTAGTTTCACATTATCAGTTGTTGCAGTAGGATATAATTTAATATCTCCAGTTCCTGAAACATTTACAGCTACTACTCCGCTATTTGATACTGTTCCATCAAAATCAGTTTGTTTTAACTTATAATAAATAGTTCCAGATTGAACATCATTATCATTCATTTTATAATCCAATATATTTTTAGAGTTACCAGCTCCTTTAACAGTTTCTATAACTTCATAAATTTCTCCGTCATAACTTTTTTCAATCGTAAAATAATCGTTATTGATTTCTGAAGCAGTTTTCCAATCTAATAATACGGTATTTTTCTTTGAATCAAATTTTCCAGTAAAGTTTATTAACTCTACAGGCAATGGATTACTACCATAAACACCAAAATCAAATGTACAATCATCTCCAGCAAACCCATCTAATGAAACATAATAAGTTGTTCCGGCAGTTAAAGTAGTTGCATAATTAATATCTGCAGTAGTAGCAGTACTCTGACAATAATCTTCAACATAAGTACTTGCATCACCACATCCACTAGGCATAGTTCCTAGCCACATTTGCATTCCATCTCCATTTGTACAACTTTGGTTGGTTAATGCAAAATTATACGTACCAGTTGATGGCGGAGTATAAGTAAACCAAGTATTATTCTCTACAGAACCACACGACATATATGAAACTAAACAGCACCCAGGACCTGGTGCGCAAGGTGGGCTACCAGTTGCGATATAACAATCTTCAGTTGGCCCATCAATACATAATGTTTGTGTACAAGTATTAGAAGCACCACTACCAATTGCATTAGTCAAATCTAAAGTCAAATTTATGGCATCAGCACAAGCATCATTTGTTGCAGCACAAGGGCCGCAATCAGGTCCTCCACAATCTACACCTGTTTCCGAACCATTCATTACACCATCCCTACACTGATCGGTTGTTATACATATTTGAAAAGAACCTTCATCATTCCCTAATGTAACGCCACATCCATCATCAGTATTATTTTCAGATTCTATTGCAACTATGTAGGTTTCTCCAATTGTTAATGTAGTAGGATTAACTGACGCAGCAGCACCTCCAGCAGTTGTAAAACAAGATTCTATACATAAACTTCCCACAGCTGGACAAGCACTAACAGGGTCTCCACAACCACCAACACCATTAGTAATTAAAGCTACATCTGCATTTTGTATTCCTGTTGATGTAAAGTCAATTACAACCGCAGTAGAAGTAGCAGTAAATTGATAATAAATTTGAGAGTGATCATGTCCTCCTTCAAAACACCCACCAGTAATACAAGCAGTACTACCTGTGTTATCGCCTGTCACACAAGCACCATCTTGAGTAATAACCGGTCCATTACATATCGCATCAGCAGTGCTAGCATAAGATGATGTACACGTAGCTGTAGGAAAACACATTGAATAAGCAGATGAACTGCCTACTACTGTTAAAATTAAAATAAATAAAATTCTTTTCATAATTAGTTAATTTTAATTTGATGAATATTTTTAACTGTTTTCTTTTCAGGTTCAACCATAGACGCAGGATATTTTGGAGTATATTGCTCAGAAAATCTAACTACACCCTCTTCTGTTACCTGAATCTTTTCACCAAGTTTCACAGCTTTCAATCCAGCTTTGTTTGTTACATTAACCTTTTGTTGAGCAGCATCTTTATGCTCACTATTGTTTGATACCGTACTCTGAGAAAACCCAGCTACAGAAAACCCAATAAATGCTAATAAAATAATTGTTTTGTTCATAGAAATAAAATTTTATACCATATAAACGTAATAACACAAACTTTAGTTGCTTAATGTTTTAAAAAAACTGAAGTGGTTTCTTCCCGTGCTAACAAAGGGATTCTAGGGTGATCACTTAGTAAAAAAACAAATGTAACCTGTTTATTACTAGGCAAATATAAATATTTAAACCAAT
>JAQXDJ010000135.1 GCA_029251425.1 Vicingaceae bacterium | reverse complement strand
ATATTAATTTGATTTTTGAAACTGCTGATCATTTTAAAGAGGTCATTAATCGACCAATAAAAAAAGTTCCATCATTACGAGATATTACCATTGCTAATTTATTCTTTGAAAATTCTACTCGAACAAAACTTTCGTTTGAAATAGCTGAAAAAAGACTTTCTGCAGATATTATTAACTTTTCCTCATCAAATTCTTCAGTAACAAAAGGAGAGACTTTAATTGACACAGTAAATAATATTCTTTCAATGAAGGTGGATATGGTGGTAATGAGACATCCAAATCCTGGAGCAGCAGATTTTTTATCTAAACATGTTGATGCAAAAATTGTAAATGCCGGAGATGGAGCGCACGAACATCCAACTCAGGCATTATTAGATGCTTTTTCGATTAGAGAGAAATATGGAGATTTAAAAGGGAAAAATGTCGTGATTGTTGGGGATATCCTTCATTCAAGAGTTGCGCTATCAAATATATTTTGCTTAAAGAAATTAGGGGCAAATGTAAAAGTTTGTGGACCATTAACATTAATGCCAAAACATATTAACTCTTTAGGGGTTGAAGTAATTACAGATTTAAAAGAAGCGTTAAACTGGTGTGATGTCGCAATGATGTTACGTATTCAACTAGAAAGACAGGATATGAAATTTTTCCCTTCATTGAGAGAATATTCTATGTTGTATGGATTAGATAAAGCGTTACTAGATTCTTTAGATAAAGAAATAACAGTTATGCATCCAGGACCAATAAATAGAGGGGTAGAAATTACTTCTGATGTGGCGGATAGTAAACAATCAATTATATTAAACCAGGTAGAAAATGGGGTAGCCATTAGAATGGCTGTACTTTATTTACTGGCTGGAAAACAAAACTAAATCAATAGAATGAAAGCAATTATTAAAACAGAAAAAGGAGACATGACTTTAGAGTTATATGCGAATGATGCTCCAAAAACAGTAGAGAACTTTACTACGTTAATCAATAAAGGATTTTACAATGGATTAACTTTCCATAGAGTGTTAAATGACTTTGTAATTCAAGGTGGTTGTCCTGATGGAACAGGAGCTGGTGGACCAGGATATTCTATCGATTGTGAATTAGATGGCGAGAACCAACATCACGATAGAGGAGTATTATCTATGGCGCATGCAGGAAGAAATACTGGAGGATCTCAATTCTTTATTTGCCACAGTAGAAACAATACGGCTCACTTAGATGGTAACCATACTTGTTTTGGGAAAGTAATCGAAGGATTAGATGTAATTGATGACATCAGAGAAGGAGATAAGATGATTACAGTAGAAATGGTTGATTAATTCGGTCTAAGATATTCATAAAAAAAGGCTAACATTTCTGTTAGCCTTTTTTTTTATAGGTTAATTTTTTTTAAAGATTCTTCTGAAAGTCAATCATTTTAATGGCGGTAATAGCAGCTTCATCACCTTTATTTCCGTGTTTTCCACCAGAGCGATCAATTGCTTGTTGTTCATTGTTATCTGTTAGTACTCCAAAAATAGTGGGCTTGTTATATTTTAAGGCAACATCTTTAATCCCTAAAGCTGCTCCTTCACAAACAAAATCGAAATGTTTTGTTTCTCCTTGGATAACGCTACCTAAGCAAATTACAGCATCAATATCTGTTTTTTCAAACATAGTTTGAGCAGCTAATGGTAGTTCAAAAGTTCCTGGAATGAATTTAACGATAACGTTATCTTCTTTTGCTCCGTGCTTTAAAAGGGTAGAGTAAGCTCCTTTTAGAAGCCCTTTGGTAATCTTTTCATTCCACTCAGAAACAACAATTCCGAAAACCATTTTGCTGGCATTCGGAACTGAATTAATGTCGTATTCTGATAAATTGTTATTTACAGTAGCCATTATTTTAATGATTCTGCTCTAGCAATATATTTATCTATTGTTTGTGCTTCTCTAGAGTCTGGGTAATCAGCTTTAATTGCTTTGTACTTATCGTGAGCTTTAGTGTAATCTTGAACTTCTTCGTAGGCCATTCCAGCTTTAAACAAATAAATAGGAGACGTTAATTTGTTTCCTCCGTTTTTAACTGCTTTTTCGTAATAAGAAGCAGCTTCAGTTGCATCACCAAGTTCCATATAAGAATCTCCAATTGCACCAATTGCAACTGTACTAATCATCACATCATCAGAGCTAAATTGGTTTAATTCATCAATAGCACTTTCAAAATCTCCAGTATTTCTGTAGCAGATGCCTAAATAATAATGAGCAAGATTTGCAGCTTTTGTTCCACTGTATTCATCAACAATATCAATGAAACCAGAATTTAAACCATCTCCATTAATTGCTTTTTGTAAAGAATCTTGGCTAAAATATTTTTCTGCCATAAACATGTCAGATTGAGCTTCGTATTCCATTGGAGCAATGATTAATTTCTTGTATCCAAAAAAACCACCAACTACAATAATAAAACCTAAAACAACAGCTATTAAAACTGTTTTATTTTTTTCGATAAATTCTTCTGATTTACTGTAAACTTCTTGAACGTCAACAATTAAATCTTCGTTTTCTTCTATGTTTTTACTCATTTTTATTTTAGCTAAATTATAAGACTGGCAAAAATAGTTTTTTTAAGCTAAAAAGAGCAATTAAAACCTGAAAATATTTTGAATAAAAACAAGGGTGTAGCTAAAGTTTTGTCGTTAAAAATGAGCATCTTTATTAATAAGAATTAAATTTGTGTGATGTTTTTAAAACAACTCTCTATACTAAATTTCAAAAACTACGAAGAAGCTCAATTGGAGTTCTCTGAAAAAATTAATTGTTTTTTAGGTAATAATGGCGAAGGGAAGACGAACTTGTTGGATGCTATTTATTATTTGTCTTTTTGTAAAAGTTATTTTAATCCAGTTGATAGTCAGAACATAAAACATGAAGAACCATTTTTTGTTGTTGAAGGGTATTATCAGAAAAATGAGAAGGAAGAAGTTATTTATTGTGGTTTAAAAAGAAATCAGAAAAAACAGTTTAAACGTAATAAAAAGAATTACGAAAAGCTTGCTGATCATATAGGTAGGATTCCTTTGGTTATTATAACACCTTTAGATGTACTGTTAATTATAGATGGTAGTGATGTAAGAAGAAAGTTTGTTGATGGAATTATTTCACAATACGATAGAACTTATTTAACCAATCTGTTAGCGTACAACAAAGCATTAAATCATAGAAATTTAGTATTAAAATCTTTTTGGTTAAATAGAAATTTTGACCAAGATACACTTGATGTATGGGATGAGCAGCTAGTTCAATACGGTAATTTGATACATGTTGCTAGAAAATCTTTTATTGATGAGTTTACACCTATTTTTCAGAAGTATTACTCAGAGATAAGCAAAGGACAGGAGAAGGTTGAATTATCGTACCGATCTCAATTAAATGATGGGGATTATAAAGAATTACTGACAGAAGGAATTGCTAAAGATCGAGGTAACCATTATAGCAATGTAGGTGTTCATAAAGATGATTTAGTTTTTAACTTGGGAGGTTTACAATTAAAAAGGTTTGGTTCTCAAGGTCAACAAAAAACCTATTTATTGGCTTTAAAATTGGCTCAAGCAGAATTGATTCAAAATATTAGCCAGCAAAAAGTTATTATTTTGTTGGATGACATTTATGATAAGTTAGATGGGAAAAGAATGAGTCAACTTTTAGGTATTGTTGGAAATGGAGATTTTGGTCAAGTGTTTATTACTGATACTAATTTAGAGCGTATTCCATCTATTCTTTCTAGTGAAGATATTCAATATAAATCATTTAAAATAGAAGAGGGAGGAGTTGTAGGTGTCTGATACTCCATTAAAAAAAACAATAGATCAACTATTAAGGGCTTATGGCTATCAAGATCAATTAGATGAAATTGAGCTGATTAAAATTTACAAAGATTTAGTAGGACAGCTTTTTGCTAATCACACACAAAAAATTGTGTTTAAAAATAATATTCTTTATGTGAAACTTGATTCTGCATCATTAAAACAAGAATTAAATTATGTAAAAGAGGGGTTGGTTTTAAAGATTAATAAGAAGTTGGGGAAAAGATTGGTGAGTAAAATTGTTATTAGGTGAGTTTAATTAAGGATATACAAGAGGGGTTAGGTCGCTTTAAATTAAAAAGAGAACAGAAGCATTTGCAAAGAAAAGCTAAGGCTTTTAGTTTAGAGGGTGCTACAACTGTTGGGGTGCTTTATAATGCAACAAATAGAGCTGAAGCTGAAACAGTTAAAAATTTCATTCAATACCTTAAAGAGGAAAGAAAAGAGGTTGTATCTCTTGGTTATATAGCTTCTAAAGAAGTTTCAGAGCAAATTAACCCAATATTAAGTTATACTTTTTTTGATCAAAATGATTTGTCAAAAAACATGGTTCCTAAAGGATCTGATGTTACTAATTTCATTAACAAGCCTTTCAGTATTTTAATAGACCTAAACATTAAGAATGATTGTTTTCCTTTAGAGTATATAAGCAGTCTTTCTCTTGCTAAGTTTAAAGTTGGAGCTAATGGCACTTATAGAGATAATGATTGTGATTTAACTATAGATATATCTGAAAATAAAAAGGTTGAATACCTCATCATTCAAATAAAATATTACTTAAAAATGATTAAGAATTAACCAGAATTAAGAGA
>JAQXDJ010000110.1 GCA_029251425.1 Vicingaceae bacterium | reverse complement strand
TAGAGAGGTTTTTTAGTTTTTATAACTATATTTAACCTATCAAAAATTACGGCATCATATCATTAATAACAGTCCAAAAAATAATTATTAAAGCCATTTTATTACTATTTGTTGGTTTCACTTCAGTAATTCTCTATGGTCAAAATCAGCGTTTTAAAACGATTTCGATTAAAGAAGGCCTAAGTCAAAGTACAGCTAATTGTATTATTCAAGATAAAAAAGGTTTTATATGGATTGGCACACAAGATGGCCTGAACAAATATGACGGGCATAGAATTACTCATTTCAAAAAAATAAACTCCGATTCTAACAGTATTTCTGACAATAATATTCAATCGCTATTTGAAGACTCTAAAGGAGATATTTGGATTGGGACCTACGGAGGAGGAATTACTGTTTACACCCCGAAATCAAATAGATTCAAGAGAATAAACACTAAAAATACTAAGCTTTCAGACGACATTATTATGTGTTTTACAGAACACAACAACCTTATTTATATCGGAACAAAAAGGGGTGGATTAAACAGTTACAATCACTCTACTGAAGAAATAACGCAACTAATAATTGAAAACACACCTTCCATTCAAATTCGTGATATTGAAATTTTTAACAACAAATTATATGCAGCAACTAGCATAGGAGGAATCCACTTCTTAAAGAACGATAAATGGCTTCATTTCTTAGACTCCACCCATATTCAAATTATAAAACCTACAACAAAAGAACTTTGGCTAGGAGGATTAAATGGAGAACTCTTTTTTAAAAAACTAGATAAAACAGAACTGATAGAAATTGATATTATTAAATATAGTAAAACTGGAATTTGGGGAATAAATCTTGATAATGCCGAAAATTTATGGCTAGGAACTTTTGGTGGTGGCCTTTTAAAAATGAATGCTAAAAGTAAAAAAGTAACCCATCAATTTGTTACTCAAAAAGAAAATGTAAACTCTCTTAGTCATGATGTCATACTTACTTTATTTACTGATAAAGATGGAGGGGTTTGGGTTGGAACTCTAGGTGGAGGAGTTAATTATTTTGATCCAAACAACCAGAAATTCAAACACTATAACAGTATAAATGGATTATCAAACAATGTGGTAATGTCTTTTTTAGAAGAGAATAATAAATTATACATTGGTACGTATGGAGGAGGGTTAAACATTCTCGATTTTAATACCAACCAATTTTCAACTATAAAGACTGTACAAGCTAAAATAATACGGTGTATTTATAAAGATAACTCAGGAGTAATTTGGTTAGGAACTCACGGAAACGGACTTCTAAAGTACAACCCCAAAAATAATTCCGTAAAACAAGTTTTAAAAAATATAACTGATGATGTTTGGTCTATAATTGAGGGAGACAGTAATGAATTGTGGATTGGCACATGGGGCGCTGGTTTAATTAATTACAATAAAAAAAACAATGAATTTATCCAGTTTTTAAAAACTGACTCAAAAAATTCGATTAATGAAAACATAATTTTGAGCCTTGGTAAAAATTCAAAAAATGATTTGTGGATTGGGACTTATGGTAGCGGGCTAAGTTATTTTAATGTTATTACAAACAAGTTCAATCCTTATGGTTTTGAAGGTAAAAACAAACAACAAACAAACAACAAAAAAATAAGAAGCATTTATGTAGATGAAAATGATGATTTATGGATAGGCACTGATGGTGGGGGGATAAACCATTTCAACAGTAAAAAATCTGAATTTAATTACATTACCACAGACGATAAACTACCAAACAATGTAGTTTATGACATTGTAAAAATCAAGAACAACATTTGGGTTTCTACAAACTACGGAATAGGACGATACTCTATCGAAAACAAAACAATAACAAGTTTTGATTATGATGATGGCTTACAAAACAATGAATTTAACCAAGGAGCTCTATATCATAATGCTGAAACAATTTATGCTGGAGGAATAAATGGATTTAACATCTTTAACCCACAAGAAATAGAAATAGAAACTAAAAAAACTAACACTATAATTACTTCATTAAAAGTAATGGGAAACGAATATAAAACTCCCATTAGCTACACCGACACAATAAACTTACATTATTCCTCTAATTTTTTAGGCTTTCAATTTTCACATTTAGATTATTCTGGTAAAATAATATACCGATGTAAACTAGAGGGTTTTGATAAAGAATGGGTCCAACTAAATGAGCGAAATTTTATTAATTATACAAACTTGCCAGCTGGGGAATATTCCTTGAAATTCCAAGGTAAACGATCAGGAAATTGGGACAATAATTTCTCAACTCTTTTTATAACCATTCCACCACCTTTTTGGAAAACGATTTGGTTTTATATACTTGCTGCAATATTAATACTGTTACTACTATATTCTTTTTACATTTTAAAACAGAAAAACTTGCTAAGAAAAAATGTTGAGCTTGAAAATCAGGTTAAAAAAAGAACTCAAGAAATTGAACAAAAAAACAAAAGTTTAGAAGAACAAAAACGAGAGGTTGAAACACAAAAAGAATTAGCAGAAGCAAAGCACAATGAAATTCAAGCATCTATTTCTTATGCTAAACGAATTCAATCTGCCATTCTTCCTCCTTTAAAAGTATTTAAAAGTCACCTCCCCAATTCTTTCATTTTATATAAACCTAAAGCAATTGTTGCTGGTGATTTTTATTGGTTAGAACAACAAGGTGGCCGCACACTTTTTGCAGCTGCAGATTGTACAGGGCATGGAGTTCCTGGAGCAATGGTGTCTGTAGTTTGCAATAATGCACTAAACAGGTCTGTTAGAGAATATCAACTCACAACTCCTGGAGAAATTTTAAACAAGTCAAGAGAAATCGTTATTGAAGAATTTGAGAAAGCTGATGAAGATGTAAAAGACGGGATGGACATTGCGCTATGCTCCATTGAAGGAAACAAACTTTTGTATGCTGGCGCTCATAATCCGCTTTGGATTATAAGAAATGGGGTTGTTTTAGAAACAAAAGCAAATAAACAACCTATTGGACAGTTTAGAAGGTCTGATCCATTTACTACGCATGCTTTCGATTTACAAAAAGGAGATACTATTTATCTTTTTTCTGATGGTTATAAAGATCAGTTTGGTGGAGAAAAAGGTAAAAAATTTAAAACCAAGGGATTTAGAGAACTTTTAATTTCTGTTCAAAACAAAACTATGGAAGAGCAAAAAACATTTATTAATGATGTTTTTGAAAAATGGAAAGGAGATTTAGAACAAATTGATGATGTTTGCATTATAGGAGTTAGAATCTAAAACACCTATAAAATAATAAATTAAGTGTTGCATAACACTTTCGTTTTATG
>JAQXDJ010000091.1 GCA_029251425.1 Vicingaceae bacterium | reverse complement strand
AGGAATATCTTTAGTTACTACAGCTCCTGTAGCAATCGTAGAACCTTCTCCTATTGTTACTCCTTTTAATATAACAACTCGTGATGCTAACCATACATTATCTTCTATCGAAATAGGTGTTGGAATAACTTCTGCCCCCCTATCTTCTACCCCATGAAAATCACTATCCATAATAATTACACCTGGCGCTATTTGGACATTTTTGCCAATTTTTATTTGAAAATGAGCTGAAATAATTGAACCCACATTAATAAATGTATTGTCTCCTATTATTAGCTTTCCTCTTCCTCCTGCGGATAGTTGTGTCTTATGAATATGTGACCAAATTTTAACTCGGTTGCCTAAAACAATTTCACCATTGGCATCAATTCTTGGTATTCCTCTTGTTGTGCATAATCTTCCAGTTTTACAATTACGTAAAAACCATTTCCCTAAAATTATTCTCCAAAAAATAGCCCAAATCCTTTTAAATAAAAGAATTACAGGTTTTCTAAAAGGAGTACTTTCTTTTAAACCTTTATACTCATTTTTCAATTTACTAACTACACCCATAACTGTCGAGATTTAGAGGTTAATTTTTCATTTTTATGAATATTATAATTCTGAAAATTCCAAAATATACCTCTGTACAAGGCTGATAAATGTTCCTTGTTAAAAAGATATTTTATGGTGTTCTTTGGAAAAGAAATAAGAAAGTAATAACTCATTGCTAACCAAAAAGTAATACCTTTTACATTTCTGCGTAAAAACAAAAGTCTATTTCTATTCATATAATAGGTTTTTAAAGGACTGTTTTTACCAGTAGAAATGGATTCTTTATGAAGTATTTCTGAGTTTGGTTGAAAATAGATTTTGTAACCAGCTTGTCTTACTCTTTCTGCAAAATCATACTCTTCATAATATAAAAAGTAGCCATCATACAACAATCCTAATTTATCTAAAACACTTTTTCTTATCATCATACATGCACCATGTGGATAATAAGTTTCTATTGCTTTGTCAAATTGCCCAATATCTTTTTCTTTATTTCCATAATGTCTACCCCTAGATGTAATTGGATTTATAGGAGATGTTCCGGCATATTGAATAATATTATCTTCATAATAATACTTTATTTTAGCACTTGATATTCCAATAGATTTATCCGATTCCATTAACTTAACTAAGCTGTCTAAAAAGTCTGGTTTAACTTCAGTATCGTTATTTAACAATAACACATAATCTCCTTTAGCTTGTTTTAAAGCAATATTGTTACCTCCTGCAAAACCTAAATTTTCTTCACTAATTATTAGATGAGCTTCTGGATGTTTTTCTTTTATACAGTGTGGAGTTGTTGTTGGCGAACCGTTATCTACAATTAATGTCTCAAAGTTGGGATAAGTTACTTTTCGCAATGAGGCTAACATTTCACAAGTAACTTCGGGCTGATCATAATTTACACTTACAATTGACACCATTGGTTTTATGTTAGTTCCTTTCATCAGTTATTTTTTAGGTTATTAACTCAATTGTTGTATTGCATTATCAATTTCATTTACGTTATTTTTCCAGGTATGGCCTTGAGCAAAACCTATTCGTTCTTGTTGTTTTTGAGAGCTATCTTCTTCAAGAGCTAGTTCAATTAATTTGATATAATCAAGTGCTGTTTCTCCAAGATAAACATGGTCTTTAAAAATTTCCATTGTTGGAGTTTGAGTAGCTAAAGTGGGTTTTCCCATAGCCAAATACTCATCAATTTTTCTAGGATAATTTCCAATGGTTAAATCATTAACTGTTTGAGGATTAATACAAATGTCAAAATATTTGATGTAAGCAGGCAAATCAGCTCCATTTTTGTTACCTAAAAAATGAACATTTCGTAACAGATGTAACTCACTGTTTTTAAAAGCATCATCTTCTGGACCAACTAAAACAAATTGACAATCTTTTTTAGCTTTTGCAACATCAACCAATAAACCAATATTTAATCGCATTGCTGTTAAGAAACCTATATACCCAATTTTAACACCTTTAATGTTTGCTAAATCCGTTGGCTCTGCAACTCCATTTGGTTTAAAAATGGTCAAATCACAACCCTGTCCTACATAGTAAGAATTTGGATTAAATGCTTTAGCATAATCTCTT
>JAQXDJ010000089.1 GCA_029251425.1 Vicingaceae bacterium | reverse complement strand
AAGTGTAAACAATTCTCTAATAAAGAAAAACTAATTTCTAGGTTAGAAGAAATATTGTTTGGAGGAAAAGGAGTATCTTCTGTATCATTTTCAACTTCAGTTAACTGAGTTGCTAAATGACATTTACCATCACACTTTAATTCTGGTTTTTCTTTGTTAATACAGAAAAGTTCAATGATTTCAGCTTGATTAATAAAATAACTAACGGTAACAAAAGATTTAAAGTTTATTGTAAAAACAAACAATAAAGCGACAATAATTGATGATATTTGACTAACGTATTTCAGCACTGCAAAAATAGAAAGATGTTGTAAATATTTTATGATAATAGTCATTATTTAATGAACGGTAAAAAGTTAATAGTAATCTTAGGATGTACCGCAACAGGAAAAACCAATGTTGCAGTTAACTTGGCACATCAAGTTAATGGAGAAGTGATCAGCGCAGATTCTCGTCAGGTATATAAAGGTATGGATGTGGGGACAGGTAAAGACCTGTCGGAATTTACTGTAGGTGGAAAAACAATTCCTCATTATTTAATTGATATTGTAGAAGCTGGAACAGAATACAGCGTATTTAATTACCAGAAAGATTTTTTAAAGGCTTACGATAGTATTCAGAAAAAAGAGAGGCAAGCAATCCTTTGTGGAGGAACAGGAATGTATTTAGAGGCTGTTTTAAAAGGTTACCGTATGTTGGAAGTTCCAATTGATGACGCTTTAAGAAAACGTTTAGCAGCTAAATCTGATGAAGAATTGGTTGCCGAATTGATGACTTATAAAGACTTACATAATACTACAGATTCTATTGAAAGAGATCGAATAGTTAGAGCAATTGAAGTCTCTATTTATAAGGGAAATAACAAAGGTTTAATAAACGATTATCCTAAAATTAACACTCAACTATTTGGAATTAATTTTGAGCGAAAAATCATAAAAGAACGTATTACGGATCGTTTAAAATATAGGCTAAAACACGAAGGAATGATAGAGGAAGTTGAGGGGTTGATTGCAGCTGGAGTTTCTCCTAAACGCTTAAAATTTTATGGGTTAGAATACAAACTGATTACTCAGTTTTTATTGGGAGAAATAGATCGAAAAGAAATGTTTAATAAACTGAATATTGCAATCCATCAATTTTCTAAAAGACAATCCACTTGGTTTAGAAAAATGGAACGCAATGGATTTGAAATTAATTGGATAGATGGGAATTTACCTTTGGAGGAAAAAGTAGATTTAATAATAAATAAGTGAACAACTTTGTAACATATAATTCTTCTGCAGGTTCTGGAAAAACCTACACTTTGGTAAAGGAGTACTTAAAAATTGCATTAGAGAGTAAAAGTCCTAACCAATATAAACACATTTTAGCGGTAACCTTTACCAATAAGGCTGCTTCAGAAATGAAAGAAAGGGTGATAGAGGCTTTAAAAGCTTTATCTTCTGAAGAACCTTTAGAGGGAACACCTCAATTCTTGCAAATGGACTTGTTACTGCCTAAAGAGAAAGGTGGATTGGGTATTGATGCAAATGAAATTGTACTTCGAAGTAAAAATGTACTCAAATCAATTTTACACAATTACAACGATTTTGGAGTAAGTACCATTGATAAGTTTACCCATAAGATAATTAGAACTTTTGCACATGATTTACAATTGCCACTCAATTTTGATATTGAACTAGATGATAGAGAGGTGTTGGGAGCTGCAATTGACATGCTAATAGCTGAAGTTGGCAACAACGAGAAGCTCACCAAACTATTGTTGGAATATACTAGTAAAAAAGCTGAGGAGGAGGAAAGTTGGCATATAGAACGTGACTTGTATGAGTTCTCACGAAATCTATTAAAAGAAGATGGCGAGTTGTATTTGGAGAAAATACGACAACTAACAATTAAAGATTTTGATGAAATTAAGACTCAATTGTATGCGCAAACTAAAGAGTTTGAAGCAACGGTAAAGCAATGGGGTAAGGATGGTTTAGAATTTATTGCTAAAAAAGGAGTAGAACACTCCAGTTTTTCTCGAAGTTTTCTTGCTAATTACTGGCGCGATTTGGCGACTCTAAAAAAGTTTGATGTAACAGCTACCACACTAAAGATTATTGCAGGAGATGCCAATTGGTACGCTGCTAAAGTAGATGATAGTCAAAAGCAATTAATTGATAGTTTTAAAGATGAGTTTATAAGGCAGTTTCAGGGTTCTAGAGAATATATAGATCAATTTGAAAGTACATATAGGGTAAATAAGTTAATCATAAAAAACCTTTACAATTTAGCAGTACTTAATGAAATAGAAAAAACCGTTTTAGCCTTTAAGCGAGATAACAATGTGTTGAGCATATCCGATTTTAATAAACGGATTGCTACCATAGTAGAATCGGAGCCCATTCCTTTTATTTACGAACGTTTAGGCGAAAAATACAACCATTATTTAATAGATGAATTTCAGGATACTTCGATTATTCAGTGGCATAATTTAATTCCTTTAGTAGATAACTCATTGGCAAATGGGAAGTTTAACATGGTGGTGGGAGATGCCAAGCAAGCCATTTACCGTTTTAGAGGAGGAGAGGTAGAGCAGATTATTAATTTGCCCGAAATATTTAAGCACAATAACAATCCGTTGTTGTTGGAAAGACAAGATGCTTTACAACGAAACCATAAGGTAGAAACACTCAATAAAAACTTCCGATCTAGAGCTGAAGTAGTACATTTTAACAATGAATTTTTTCAGTCGGTAGCGGGTAACTTATCCGAAAAATACCAAACCTTATACGGGAACTTAGCACAAGAATACGACCCCAACAATACAGGTGGAGGAGTTGATTTGTTGTTTCTGGAAGAACCTGATAAAGAATTATTTA
>JAQXDJ010000077.1 GCA_029251425.1 Vicingaceae bacterium | reverse complement strand
TATTGAAAAAGCAGAAGCTTGGAGTGTAGAATCAATGATTAAATGCTAAAAGGAATGAATGATTTAATATTAGATTTATTCAATCATTCACTCATTTCTAAAAAAACAGAATATGCTTGATAAAACTTCAAATCAAAATAAAGAGCAACGCATTTCCTCATTCTTAGAACTACAGGGACAGACAAATCAAGCCCCTTATTTGATAGATGTAGAAAAAGCTGAGGGCATTTACATTTGGGATAAAGCTGGTAAACGTTATATGGATATGATTGCTGGAGTTGCGGTTAACAATATCGGACATCGACATCCAAAAGTCTTATCCGCTATTCAAGAACAATTAGATAAGCACCTACATGTTATGGTTTATGGAGAGTACATTCAAGATGCTCAATTAGACTTAGCAAATAACTTAGCCTCTATCCTACCTAAAAATTTAAGTACATCTTATATCGTAAATTCAGGAACAGAAGCTAATGAAGCAGCTATCAAATTAGCAAAAAGATTTACTGGAAGACAGGAAATTATCTCTTGTAAAAACTCTTACCATGGAAGTACTCACGGATCTCTAAGCATTACAGGCAATAAAGAAAAACAATCCAGCTTTAAACCATTATTACCACAAATACAATTTATTGAATTTAATAATATTGACTCTTTAAACATTATAACTGAAAAATCTGCTTGTGTAATTATTGAAACAATACAAGGGGATGCAGGCTTAGTAAAACCAACATTAGAATTTATTACTGCTTTAAGAGAAAAATCTACAACAACGGGTACTTTATTAATTTTTGATGAAGTACAGGTTGGTATGGGAAGAACAGGTAAATTCTTTGCTTTTGAACATTACAATATAATTCCTGATTTACTAACATTAGGAAAAGCATTAGGTGGCGGAATGCCAATTGGAGCATTTATTTCTTCTAAAGAAATAATGCACAGTTTAACACATAATCCAATGCTAGGACATATTACTACATTTGGTGGTCATCCTGTAAATTGCGCTGCTGCAAATGCCTGTATTAATGTTTTAAAAGAAGAAAACTGGATTAAAGAAGCTGATGAAAAAGGCCAACTTTTAGTGGATATTTTAAAGCAATCAGAAAAGATAAAAGAAATAAGACGTGCAGGATTATTTTTTGCAGTGGATTTAGGTGATGAGAACTTAGTGGCAGAGGTTGTTAAAAAATGTTTAGACAAAGGTGTAATTGGATTCTGGTTTTTATCTACCCCCACTGCATTTAGGCTTTCTCCCCCCCTTTCTATATCTGAAAAAGAGATTAAAGAAGTTGGAAAAACAATCTTGGAATGCATCTAAAATCATTATTAATATCAATCTTACTTCTTTCAGGTTTAAATTCCTTTTCTCAAACAAAAAGCGAATGGTCTGTAGAAGCTAATCTTGGGTTACCAATTAATCTTTCACATCCTATTACTATAAAACAACAAGGACATCCAGATTTGAATTTTAAAGCAAAATTTTATTCAAAACCCTTTAAACAACCATTCTTTTATGTTTATCGATTTAGCAAGTGGAAAAATGATAAAGGCTGGCAATTAGAAATGATGCACCAAAAGTTATATTTAAAAAATCCGCCAAAAGAAGTACAATACTTTAGCATAACACACGGTTACAACTTAATTATGTTGAGCCGAGCATTTAAGGTAAGTGTTTTTAAAGAGAAAGATTTTATATTTAGTGTGGGCTCTGGAATTATACTCGCTCATGCTGAGAACATGGTGCGTGGTAAAGAATTTGACCAAGAGCAATCTTTTAATAAAATGGGATACTACCTAACTGGCCCAGTATTAAACTTGGCAATAGCTAAAAGAATAAACTTAAGTAACCGTTTTTATTTAAATATTGAAACAAAATTTAACACATCGTATGCTAAGGTTCCTATTGTTGATGGTGAAGCATGGTTAGTTCACTCCGCTTTTTCATTTATAGGAGGAGTTGGATATACTTTTATTAAATAATAATCCTTTCCATTAGTATTTAGGTAACTTTAGAACTTGAAATTATGTCAAATAAAATTAAAAAAATAGCTGTATTAACTTCTGGAGGAGATGCTCCAGGAATGAACGCTGCCATTCGTGCAGTTGTTAGGACTTGCGCTTTCCATAATATAGATTCTGTTGGAATTTATAGAGGTTATGAAGGTTTAATTGAAGGCGATTTTGAGGAGATGACCGCAAGAAGTGTTAAAAGTATTGTAAATAAAGGAGGAACAATTCTTAGATCTAGTAGATCAAAAGAATTTAGAACTAAGGAAGGTAGAGCAAAAGCGTTTAAAAATTTAACTACAGCAGAAATAGATGCTTTAGTTGTAATTGGTGGTGACGGTTCATTTACTGGAGCATTGGCCTTAAATAAAGAGTATAATTTTCCTGTAATTGGAATACCAGGAACAATTGATAATGACATTTATGGTACTACTTACACGTTAGGTTACGATACTGCCTTAAATACTGCTATAGAGGTAATTGATAAAATTAGAGACACTGCAAGCTCTCATAGCCGATTATTTTTTGTTGAAGTAATGGGAAGAGATGCTGGACATATTGCTTTAAATGTTGGTATTGGAGCTGGTGCTGAAGAAATTTTAATTCCTGAAGAAGATTTAGGATTGGATAGATTATTAGAGTCATTAAAGAGAAGTAAACAATCAGGAAAGACTTCAAGTATTGTAGTGGTTTCTGAAGGAGATAAAATAGGTAAAAACGTTTTTGAATTGAAAGATTACGTTGAAGAAAATATGCCAGAATATGATGTGAGAGTTTCTGTTTTGGGACACTTGCAGCGAGGAGGGGCCCCTTCTTGTTTTGATAGAGTTTTAGCTAGCCAATTAGGAGTTAAAGCTGTAGAAAGTCTGCTGGAAGGAAAAACAAATGTTATGGTAGGATTAGTTAAAGATGAAATAGCTTTAACCCCATTAAATAAAGCCATCAAACTAAAATCTGAAGTTGACATGAATTTGGTTCGTGTTTCAGATATTGTAACCTATTAAGTTGTCTTGATGAAAAAAAAACAATCCAAACCAAAAGCTAACCTACATCCTAAAAACAAACACCAAGGACGCTATGATTTAAAACAGTTAGCTCAATGTTGTAAAGAACTGGCTCCTTTTGTTAAAGTAAATGAGCACGGTGATGAATCTATCGATTTCTTTAATCCAACAGCTGTAAAGTTTTTAAATACAGCGTTACTCAAACATTTTTATAATATTGATTATTGGGATATCCCTGAAAACTACCTTTGCCCTCCTATTCCAGGAAGAGCTGATTATATACACTATGCTGCTCAATTACTAGGAGAAAGTAATTATGGAAATATTCCTACAGGGAATAGTGTTAAATGTTTAGATGTTGGTGTTGGTGCCAATTGTATTTATCCTATAATTGGGAATACAGAATACGGCTGGTCTTTTATTGGTGCTGATATTGATGAAAAAGCAATAGAAAATGCGAAAGAAATAGTTAATAAGAACTCAAGCCTAAAAGGCTGTATTGAGCTTAAACACCAAACTAATTCTAAAGATTTCTTTTATGGAGTTTTAAAAAAAGAGGAATGTGTTGACATCACTATTTGTAATCCTCCTTTCCATTCTTCTGCCAAAGAAGCAAATGCTGGAACTCAACGAAAAATAAATAATCTAAAAGGAAAGGACAATCAAGAAATCATTAAAAACTTTAGTGGGCAACATAATGAATTATGGTGCGATGGCGGTGAAAACCGATTTGTAAGAAATATGGTTAAAGAAAGTAAGAAGTTTGGATCATCTTGCTTTTGGTTTACTTCTTTGGTTTCTAAACAAAGTAATTTAAAGAGTATTTATAAAACATTAGAAAACGAGAATGTTGTTGAGGTGAAAACAATTCCTATGGGACAAGGAAACAAAATGAGCCGTATTGTTGCTTGGACCTTTTTAACTCCTGCTCAACAAAAAGAATGGCGAGAATCTAAGTGGAAAAAATAGATTAACACTCCGGCACAGCCACAGAAATATTTACAGCTAAACCACCTTCAGAAGTTTCTTTAAACTTATCACTCATTTCAAGGGCAGTTTCTTTCATGGTTTTAATTACCTGATCTAACGTAACCTTAGCTGAATCAGGATTACCCGCCAAAGCAATCTGAGAAGCTGTTATAGCTTTCATTGCACCCATTGTGTTTCTTTCTATGCACGGAACCTGAACCAGTCCCATAATTGGATCACAAGTTAATCCCAAATGATGCTCCATTGCTATTTCTGCGGCTTGTAAAATTTGTTTAGAGCTACCTCCCATGCAATGTGTTAAACCTGCAGCAGCCATTGCTGATGAAACTCCTATTTCTGCCTGACAACCACCTAATGCTGCTGAAATAGTTGAACCTTTTTTAAATAGTGAACCTATTTCTCCTGCAACCAATAGAAATTCTTTGACAGCGCCTTTCTGTGTTTCACAAAAGCATAACATATACATTAAAACCGCAGGAATTACTCCTGCTGCACCATTAGTTGGAGCCGTTACAATTCTTCCAAAAGCAGCATTTTCTTCGTTAACAGCCAAAGCAAAACAACTCACCCATTTTGTAACATTAGAAAACGATTGATTACAACTTTTAATAGCTTCAATCCATTCATCAGCATTGCTATACTGTTTGTCCCCAATTAAATCTACATTAATGTTAAAAGCTCTTCTAATAACATTTAACCCACCTGGTAAAACACCGTTTTTATGACAACCATTGTAAATTGAAGCCTTCATTGCAGCCCATAATTCATTAACTTGAAAGTCAATTTCATCTGTTGGTCTTAATGCAAATTCATTTCTCCAAACTATTTCATAAATACTCAGGCTTTCTTTAGAAATATGTTCCAATAAATCTTTTTCAGAAGCTATTGGAAATGGAAATTTAACCTCTTCATGATGCGCATTCTCCTCTCCTTCCTGCACAACAAATCCACCTCCAATTGAATAATAGGTTTCTTCTATTACATTATTATCTGAATAAATTGCAACAATAGTCATCCCATTTGGGTGAAATGGTAATTTCTTATTATGAAACTCAACATCTTCAATCGGATTAAAGTTGATTAGCAACTCTCCGTTAACATTTAATTCCTTTTCATTATTAATAATCTCTATGTATTCATCTATTCTATTAACATCAATAGTTTTTGCATCAAACCCTGCTAACCCTAACTGAACTGCAATATCAGTACCATGACCTTTACCAGTTTTTGATAAGGAGCCATAAAGTTTAACTTTAATTGAAACTAGGTTTTTAACCGTTATTTTTTCTAAAAACAATTGTGAAGCTACCCATGGTCCCATTGTATGAGAACTTGAAGGTCC
>JAQXDJ010000074.1 GCA_029251425.1 Vicingaceae bacterium | reverse complement strand
GTCTAAATCCTTATAAACAACATTGTTTTTGTGGTTAATATTTTGCACGCCAGATGTATTACAAGCTGTAATAATTACAGCCAATAATAGTATTAAGTATGTGCAAAACTTATTCATTTATCAGTATAAAGTCTTTTTGGATAAAAAATTGTATGACTAATTTAGTCGCTCGTTTTAATTACGCGAAAAATAAGAAATAGTTGTCGTTTGAAAGGAATACTCAAAATAATTTTTGGTTTACTTGTGCTTTTTTGCTTTACAAAAAATGTAAAAGCAGGAGGGTTAGATAAAGGTTTTGATGCTTTATCAATTCATGATTATTTTAAGGCTAAAACATTGTTTTATAAAGCATTAAAAAAAGATTCTGCTGCGGCTACTTATGGATTAAGTGTTATTTATTCGAGAGATAATAATCCTTTTTACAGTTTAGATTCAGCATTATTATATATTAAACTTTCCGCTTCAACTTTTGCTAATATTGTTTCTGACAAACAAAAAGAAAAATATGGAGCGTTAAAAGTTGATTCCATTTCAATACAAAAGCAGCGGATTAATATTGATGAAAAATGTTTTGCTTTTGCTCAAAGTAAAAAATCAATTCAGGCCTACAATTACTTCATTAAAAATAATACGGGATCCATACAAATTAAAGAAGCAGAAGCAAGTAGAAACCAATTAGCTTATCATAAAGCAAAGCAGCAGAATACATCTGTTTCATATCAAAATTTTATAACGAATTATCCCAATGCAAAAGAGGTTTCCGAAGCAAGAGCAAGATACGATAAGCAGCTTTTTAAAGAATATACCGTTTCACGAACATTAGAGAGTAATGTGCGTTTTGTTCAGGAGCAACCAGAAAGTTTCTATGTAGAAGAAGCTCAAACTAATATTTATGAGTTGTCAACTGCTAATAAATCGATAAAATCCTATTATAGTTTTATTAAAGCATACCCAAACAACCCAGCTGTTCCTCAGGCTTGGCGAAATATATATAATATTTCTACGCAAGTTCATACTTCAAAAAACATTCAAAAATTTTTAACTCAGTTTCCTGATTACCCTTTTAAAGAAGAGTTAAAACAAGATTTTATTTTGGCTAATACAAAATATTATCCCATCCAAACAAATAATAAATGGGGCTTTGTAAACGATTCTTTAGCCGTAGTAATAACACCAACTTATAGTTGGGTTTCAGGTTTTTCTGAAGGAGCTGCGGCTGTAATGTTAAATGATAAAGTAGGATTTATTAATAAGAATAACGTAACAGTAATACCTTTTGTGTATGATGAGGCAGAGCCTTTTAATAGTGGTTTAGCAATAGTTGGTAAAAATGATAAATACGGAATAATTAATAGAGCCGGTGAAACGGTTGTTCCAATAATTTATGATGAAATAGGAGCTACTTCTACACGTTTTATTTCAATTGAACTAAATGGAAAGTATGGCTATATAGATCAGAAAGGAAATTTAAAAGTTGGTTTACAATATGAGACTGTTGGCGATTTTAAAAACGGAATTGCATATGTAAAACAAAATGGTTTGTATGGAATTATTGACACCAATCTTTTTTATGTGGTAAAGCCAAAATATGAGTGGATAGATAATTTAAAGAATGATTTTATTCGAATAAAAGAGAGTGGGTTATTTGGCGTTATTGATGCTAAAGGGGCTTATGTTATTAAACCAACTTATCAGCAATTAACCGAATTAGAAAACGATTATGCAATGGCTGTTAAAGATGGGTTTTATGGTTATATTAAATCTGATGGGACAATTGCTATTCCTATTGAAATGCCTTACACTGAGGGTGTAATTAACTGGGGAATGTTTAACGAAAGAGGTTTAGCAAGGGTTATTGTTGAAGAAAAATTTGGGTTAATTGATACCACAGGTAAGCGATTTGTTCCTGCACTTTTTGAAGATGTTGGTGCAGTTTCTGATGATTTAATAGCAATAAAAAGGCATGGGAAATGGGGTTATTGTGATTATGAAACTAAATTGAAAATTCCTTACAACTTTGAAACCGTAACTGGATTTGTTGATGAATTTGCGATTGTATTAACAGAAGAAAAATATGGCTTAATTAATAAAAAAGGAACGTTTGTAGTTGAAGCTAAATATGAAAGTTTAGAAAGATTTAATGCAGACTGGTTATTGGTTAAAGAAAATGGTTTTTATGGAATTATTGATTACAATAAGGAGATTGTAATTCCTATTAAGTACGCTAAAATTGAGTTAAGTTTAGATAGTAAGTTTATTCAATTGCATTCGGAATCAGGATTTGAATATTTAAAGAATGAGAAGTTTAAATTTTAAACAAAAAAGTGTCAATTCGAGTGTTTTCAGCTTTTTAGCTGAGAATGTATTGAGAATAGCTTTTTTGATTAAAATGATTTCTGTTTTCGATACATTCCGATTTTATCGGAACACTCAAACTGACAATAATTTTATTACAATATGAAAGGTTTGAGGTCATATCTTCAAGAAAAGCTAAATCAAAAGCTTCCTGGAAAAGCCGCACACATTGAAGCTGCCCCATACCGTAGAGTTGATTTTGATAAACAAGAGCTGAAAGATGCTAAAGAAAGTGGAGTGTTAATTTTGTTTTATATTAAAGAGTCTGCACCACATATTGCACTAATGCAGCGTCCAACCTATGATGGTAAACACAGCGGTCAAGTTTCTTTTCCTGGAGGAAAACGAGAACTTATTGATGAAACAATTATTGATACAGCTTTACGAGAAGCAAATGAGGAAGTTGGTATTGTCATTGATGATGTTGATGTAATAGGTCAATTGAGTGCTGTTTATATTCCAGTAAGTAATTTTCATGTATCACCAGTTGTAGGAATTGTAAATTATACTCCTGATTTTGTGATTGATAATTATGAAGTTGAGGAATTGATTGAATTAAAATTATCAGATTTAACAGGGGTAAAAGAATTGGAGCTTTCAAAAATTAGCTTAGATAACAATGTAGTTTTAAAAACACCTTCATTTATTTTTAATGATAAGGTTGTTTGGGGAGCAACGGCTTTAATGTTAAACGAGTTGAGGTGGTTGTTGAAAGAATTTCAAATTTAATTTGCTTCCCACTTTAGCACGACAACTTCATCATCTTCGTAAATGTTTTTACTTGTGATGTTGTGTTCATTCAATTTAACCGCTTTTTGTAGTGCTGATTCTTTCTTGAATAGAATAATTCCATTAGGATAGTTGGTTAATTTTTCTTGTACTGAACTTTCTGGGATTTTGGAATATTTAGCTCCTTCAATAATTAAGATGTTTTTTCTATATACTTGAGATTGTAAAGCAATAAAATACGACTTATCCCAACCTATAAAGTCAATAATTAGGCTAGTATTTTCATCAGTATTGGCTTTAATTTCTTTAATAATTGAAACGGCAGACTGTTCTCCTAATCTAGGTAAAGGTTTGACATGTGCTGTGTTGTAAATTAAAGAAAGACCTATAGTAAGAGCTCCAAATAACCAAGCTTGTTTTATTTTTTTATTAGATAATTCTTTAAAATAAATAGCAATAAATGGCAAGCTTAAAATTACAAGGGTTCCAATATAGCGATGTTGTAAAAGCAAAGAACCTTTAAAAGTATTGTATTGGTAAAACAAAAACATTATAAAAAACGGAAGGCTTAATAATATGAGTTTTAAGTTTCTCGTTTTTTTAGAATAGCTTTTGAAAATGGTTTTAAGTACTAAAAATCCTGTAGGAATTCCAATTGCAATTATCCACGAAAAAGGGAAGAACCAAGCTCTTCTTAGGTAGTCTTCAAAATGTAACCCTTCGTTATTGCCCATAATTTCAAAATTCCAATGGTAAGTTCCTTGAATACTGTATAGTGGGTCTCCAGTTTCTAAATAATTAGATAAAAGCCAATAAATAGGGAATAATGCCGCAGTAAAATTGAAAAAGAAAATGTGCTTCCAGTTTTTGGTGAGTAGTAGTATAAAGCTTAGAATAGCTGTCATTACCCATGCTTCATAACGAATGCCAGAAGCAATACTCATTAAGAGTCCTGCAATTAATAAATGGGCTGTTGAGTTTCCTTTTACACCTTTGGATAAGGTATTTAACGAAATCGCTAAGAAGAATAAGTAAGGTGTTTCTGATAATGCTAAAAAACTATTATGAAATAGAATGGGACATGTTGCTAATAAAGTACTAGCTATAAATGCTCCCG
>JAQXDJ010000052.1 GCA_029251425.1 Vicingaceae bacterium | reverse complement strand
GGAAGTTCGGAAGAGCTTGTGGTAGAAGAAGAAAAAGAATCGGTAGTTGATCCAGAAGTAACAACAGAAGAAGAGGTAGCAGCAGTTATAGAAGAAGAAGCTGTTGTTGAGGAAGAATCAGTGAATAAGACCACTTCTAAAAGTGTTTTAGCTACTGAATTAGCAGAAGAAAACTTAACTGCAAATAATTTAAATGGAACTGAAGATGACTATTCAAATTTAAAATATAACAACGGATTTAATTATAGATCACCACAATCTAAAACAGCGTTAAGTAGTATTAAAGCTTTAAAAAAGGAAGCTCGAGATATTAAAGATGAAGCTGATGTTAAAATGAATGAAGCAGGTAATGCTCAGAATGAAGAAGAAAAGAAAAGATTGGTTCGCGAAGCTGAAGTATTGTATGAAAAATCAGAAAGAAAACAAGAAAGTATCGCTAAGGTATATGAAGATGCAAATAGAAGTGAATATTTTAATAATCAGAAAGAAGTTGCTGAATTAAAAAAGAAAAATACAATAAACCCCATTAATAAAACGATTGCTGAATTGTTGGAAGATGAGGCAAATAATTATTATGAAGAAGCTAAAACAAAGAGAACAGCAGCAGTTAATGCATCTAGTTTTTCTCAAAAAGAAAATTTATTGCAAGATGCTTATGAATTAGAAATGAAAGCTATTGAAGCTCAAAAAAGAGCAAAGTTAAAATTAGGTGGAGAAGATGTATTTCCTACAGTTGTTGATGTAAATACTAATAATATAGCAGAGGAAGAGATAGCAGAGGAAGAAACAGTAGCAGAAGAAAATATAGTTGAAGAGGTAAGTGAGCCAGTTGTTACTGAAGTAGAAGAAACAACTCCGACATCAGAATTAGAAATTGCTGAAGAATTAACTCAAAATGATAAAGAGTTAATTGAAGAATTGGATGGTTCAACTATTGCTTCAGTTAAAGAAGCGGCTGAATATAAAGAATACGCTGAGTTGACAAAGAAAAAAAGAAGATTGGTAAAAGAGGCGGAAGTTGAGTATGTAAAAGCTGAACAAGTTGAAGCGGATATAGAAAGTCAGCGACAACTGATAACAAGTTTAAATGGCGTTGATGAATCTTCAGAAAATGAAGCTCAAAAAACCACAAGAGAATTTCAGATAAAGGAAATTGAAAAAGTTATTGTAGAAAATGAAGCGCAAGCTTTAGCATATCGTAAAAGTGCAAAAGCAAAAGAGAATGAGGCAAATTCAATCAATAATAAGGCAACGGCTATTTTAACTAAAACAGAAGGTTCAAAAGCTAAAGAGTATGCAGCAATTGAAAGAGCAGAAACTTTTGATGGTGAATTATTAGCAAGAGTAGAGCGTAAGTCTGTTAATTCAAATGCTTTAAATGAATCTAAAACAAATACATCACAACCTTCTTTAGCTAATATTGATAATATTCCAACGGTTTTAAAAGAGTCTATTTTTGTGATTAATAAAAATAAGGCAGTTTATAGTGAAAGTAAAAAAATTCCTGTTTCACCAAAATTACCAGAAGGACTAGTATTTAAAGTGCAGGTTGGAGCGTTTAGAAATCCAATTCCACAAAGTCACTTTAAAGGGTTTGCTCCAATTATGGCAGAAGATGCTGGTAGAGGTATTACGCGTTATACAGCTGGTTTATTTAAGACATTTAATAAAGCGAATGATGCAAAAGGGTCTATTCGTTCAATAGGGTATTCTGATGCTTTTGTAGTAGCATTTTTTAATGGTAAACGAATTAACATGACTAAGGCTAGAGAAATGGTTAATGGAGGAGTAGTTGATGAAGGTACTTTAGCAAATAATTCAGCAGGTTCTAATAATTCAAACACTACAAACAACACAAACAGCTCTAATAATACTAATACATCAAACTCTTCAAATAACACGAATACAGTATCAGAGAATAATACCAATTCAAACAATACAAGTTCAATTACTAAACCAACAACAGAAGAAGTGAATGATGGTGTTTCTAAAGATGTTAGAAATATAGGAGGAACGTTCTTTACCATTCAGGTTGGAGTTTACTCTAAGCCTGTAACAGGAGGTCAGTTTAAAAATATAGGATCTTTAAATAGCGAAAGAACTGCTAGCGGACTAATTCGATATACTACTGGAGTTTATAAAACATTAGTTGAGGCAAACTTTGCTAAGGAAAGTATAAGAAGTGGTGGAGTGTCAGATGCATTTGTAGTGGCTTATAGTAATGGGGTTAAAACAACTGTTGCCAATGCAAAAGAACAATTAGGGTTAAATAATTCTGCTCCAATAAAAGAAGTTGAAAAACCAGTTGTTGTAGAAGAACCTATAAGTGAAGATGTGATAGAGGAAGATGATGATACAATTGAATAAGAAGAAGAAGAAGAAGAAGAAATTGAAGAAGAAGTTCCTACTGTTGAACCAACGAATACTGAAGCAGCGACTGAATTAAAAATTAAATTTAAAGTTCAGTTGGGAGCTTATGAAGATGATGTGCCTGTAGATGAGGCAGGGTTGTACTTAAAGTTAACAAGCAGAGGAATTAAAAATTATGTTGAAGATGATAAAACAATCTATATTATAGGTTCGTTTAGAGATTATGCAGCAGCAACAGATTTAAAAATTGAAATGAAAGAAATGGGAGTGAAGAACCCTAAAGTTGTTGCTTTTCAAAAAACAAAAGAAATTGATGTAAATGAAGCATTAGAATTAATTGAAAATAATTAAGATGAGTTTAGAGACTATTTTAGAGGAAGAAGTTGAATTAAAAGAACAAGTTACAAAAGATAATATTTTGGTTTTGTTTGATGATAATGTAAACACATTTGATCATGTAATTGACTTACTGGTTAAAGTTTGTAACCATGATGCAATTCAGGCAGAGCAATGTGCAACTTTAGTTCATCACACAGGAAAGTGTGCAGTAAAAAAAGGAGAGTTAAAAGAATTAACCATTATGGGAGAGATTTTAGCAGACAGTGGTTTAACAGTAGAAATAAATTAAGAAATGAATACAACAATAAAAAAAATAGCATTAGTAACAATAGTAGCAATAGGAATTTATTCTTGCTCTAAAGTGCCAATTTCAGGAAGAAGACAAATAAATATGTTGCCAGAAAGTCAGATGATGAGTATGAGTTTAACGCAGTACCAATCTTTTTTATCTGAAAACCCTCCAATGGCAGATAACATGGAGCAAACCAAAATGGTAAAACGTATTGGGAATAGAATTGCACATGCCGTTGAAAAATATATGAAAGACAATAACATGTCTAAAAGAATTAAAGGATATAAGTGGGAATTTAATTTGGTAGATGAAAATACGGTAAATGCTTGGTGTATGCCAGGAGGAAAGGTTGTTGTTTATTCAGGAATTTTACCAATAACAAAAACTGAAGAAGGTTTAGCAGTTGTTATGGGGCACGAAATTGCTCATGCAATTGCAAGACATGGAAATGAAAGAATGAGCCAAGGAATGTTGGCACAAGGAGTAACAGGTACTTTAGGGGCTTTAGCCCAGAATCAGCCAGAAGTTGCACAAGGCTTATTTTTAGGAGCAATAGGAGCAGGAGCTCAAATGGGAATGTTAGCATTTGGAAGAAACCAAGAGAGTGAAGCAGATAAAATGGGATTGGTATTTATGGCTATGGCAGGTTATCAGCCGTCAGAGGCAATACCTTTTTGGGAAAGAATGAAAGCTGTTGGAGGTGGAGGAGGAACTCCAGAGTTTATGAGAACTCACCCAAGTGAAGACATTAGAATTGACAGAATTAAAGAGTACTTACCTGTTGCAGAATCTTATTATACTAAAGTTCAGTAGTAATTAGTTGGTTTGACGATGTTCAGAATCTTATCGGTTTGTTTAATTTTATTAATAGCTGATATAGGTATTGCTCAAGAAAAAAAAGATGTAATAGAATGGAGTAATGAAAGGTTAACTTGGAATGATTTTCAAGGGACACCACTTACTTCTAGTAATTTTATTGCTGTTAGTGCTGGAAAAATTTCGGTATCATCTAATGAGTCTGACACACCTTTAACTAACGAGTTACATTTAACTGTAAGAGCTCTTTTTTATAAAAAGAAATCTTGGTCGATTACTAACTCAAAAGAAATATTAAAGCATGAACAATTACATGCTGATATTCGAGAATTGTATGCAAGATTGATTCGAAAAAAGCTTTTAGAAAAAGCTGTGTTTGGTTCTCGAGAAGATGCTCAAAAATGGATTGATTTAGTCTATTCAGAACTAGATAAAAAAATGAGAAAAACTCAAGGAGAATATGATGATACAACGGATCATTCTATGAATAAAAAAAGTCAGCAAGAGTGGGATGAAAAAATTACGATGCAACTAGAAGGATTGAAAGAATACACTGATACTGAACTAACCATAACGATAAATTAATGAAAAAACTACTTACAGTATTAGCAATAGCAACAAGTTTAGTGGCTTGTCAACCAGAAGATAGGATTTTTGTGGAACATCAAGATTTATCGCCAGAAGTGGAATGGTTAAAAAAAGATGTAAGAACATTTAAAGTTCCAGTAACCGATAATAGCCAAGCTTATAATATGAGTTTATCGTTTAGATATGCAAATGGTTACCAATACCAAACAGCTAATGTAAAAGTTATTGAAACTAGCCCAAGTGGAAAAGAGAAAGTTAAAGAATACGATTTAAAAGTAAGAGCAGCAAATGGTGATTATATTGGTGAGCCTGGTTTTGATATTTGGGATAGTGAACATTTAGTGGAAGCGAATAAGAAGTTTGAAGAAGCAGGAACTTACACGTATGTAATTGAGCAAAATACACCAGTTGATCCGTTAAATTTTGCTATGGAAATTGGAGTGATTTTGGATATGACTAAGTAACTTTTTAAATTAAGAATTGAGTGAATTTTTTAATTATAATAT
>JAQXDJ010000014.1 GCA_029251425.1 Vicingaceae bacterium | reverse complement strand
AAAATAGGTTATTCAAAGTAGAAAAGCTTTTGATTAAATTTATAACCAAATATGAAGATTATACTTCTAAAGGAAGTTTAAATTTACAACTTAAAAAATTGTCCTTAGATTTAAAAAGTTTCAAATCAGATAAGTATGAAAAAAAGGCATTTTCATACTTTGATTATTTAGAGTGGATAGAAAGTAAAATTGAAAAGAATTAAATCTCTTCATCAAAATAAACTTTGTAAAATTTTCTACCATCAGTTTCTACTCCTTTTTCAATTTTATTAGGATCGCCATGAATATAGATATGGAAATTCTTATCCAATTTTAAGATTTTCTTAAACATTCTGGCTTGCTTTTTTACTGCCTTATTAGAGATTTCAAAACTATCTTCCAGCTCAATTTCATGTGTTTCTCGGTAACTGGTGTCAAATCCTCTAAACGATTCTATCACCTCTTCATTTCCAAAAACTTCTTGCTCAAATTCTTCTTTAGAAAACTCTTCATTTTCTTTAAAATACTCAACCGATTTATTTAACAAATCAATTTTATCAGTTTTAGAAACCTCAAATTCATTCTCAATTTGTTTAGAAATAAACTCTTTAGTCATACCTAAAAACTCATTAGTTTGCTGGTATTCATTAGCAATTGGCTTTAAGCCTAAAAAATCAACGGTCCAATATTGAGCATCTCCTCCTCTATTCTGATTGTCAAATATCTTTACCGAATAACCTTGGTCAGGTTTTGTATTGTATATAACGCATCCCTTTTCAATTTTCTTTAAATCAATTCCTTGTTTATGAAAAATGTCAAAATTTCCTACTTCAGCATGCACTTCTAAAAAGTCATTTTTTGCCTCTGTTTTAAAAATACCTATTGCATCAACATAAGATCCATTATGTTCTGCTTTCGAAAAATATGCAACATACAATTCTCCATCTTTAATATTAGGATGATTGGTTTGTTGATAGAGCTCTTGTGCAATTTTTTGAGAGTTTTGATGCAATAAATCATTGTTCTCAAAAATTTGTTGAACAAACGTATAAACCTCGTTAAACTCTAATGATGAAACATGGGTAAACTCGTATTCTTCATGTGAATTACTAAACCTTTCAAAGAAAGCAATGCTTATTAATTCTGCTAATTCATCATCAATATTTAACAAATCATCTGATAGCTTTAAAAGGTGGTCTACAGTTTTGTTTCCTACAAAATGTAATGCAATTTCATCTAAATTCGTGTCCATTCAGCGAAAATAAGAAAGATAACTTTGTATTTTTTATAAATTATTAACAATACGAGAAGCTTTTAGCCAATTTAAAAACGATACTTTTGAGTATGAGTATATTTAGAGTTATCCTAGCGATTATTTTCCCTCCACTTGCAGTTATTGGTAAAGGTTGTGGTTCTATAATCATTGTTTTTCTACTAACACTTTGTGGCTGGGTTCCTGGTGTTATTGCAGCTCTAATCATTCTCAATAAAAAATAATTTAGTTACCCCTCTTTTTTAATACTTCTTCAATATCTTTCAGGCCAAACCCTTTAGATTTTAACAGAATTAAATAGTGATACATTAAATCTGCTGCCTCATTTTTAAATAGATCATCATCATTGTCTTTTGCTTCAATAACAAGTTCTACAGCTTCTTCCCCTACTTTTTGAGCTACTTTATTAATTCCTCTTTTAAATAATTGATTAGTGTATGAATTTTCATCATTTTCATCAATGCGTTGATTAATGGTAGCTTCTAATTCATAGATAAAACCTTTAGGGGTTTCTTCTTTAAAGCAAGAAGTTGATCCTGTGTGACATGTTGGGCCTAACGGAATCGCTTTAATCAGAACAGTATCATTATCGCAATCTATTTGGATATCTTTAACTTCTAAAAAATTACCAGACTCCTCACCCTTTGTCCAAAGTCTGTTTTTGCTTCTACTAAAAAATGTCACTCTTTTTTCTTTTTGAGTTTTCAAAAAGGCTTCATCATTCATGTAACCCAGCATTAATACTTGTAAGGTATTGATATTCTGTATTACTACTGGAACTAGTCCGTTAGGGTCTTTGTTAAAATCTAATGTCATAATATATTATATTTATCGGCAGTCATTGCCTGCTATCTTATTGCTATTTTTTGTTCTTTTAGATGATTTTTTAATTCTGGTATTGGTATCTCACCATAGTGAAATATACTAGCCGCTAAGCCTCCTGTTGCTTTAGTTTTTTGGAATATATTTTTAAAATGTTCTTTACTACCTGCTCCACCAGAAGCAATTACTGGAATATTAACTGCAGTACTAACTTCATTTGTTATATCTAAAGCAAAGCCAGCTTTTGTCCCATCATTGTTCATTGAAGTAAGTAATATTTCACCAGCTCCTAACTGTTCAGCTTCTTTGGCCCAATTAACCGTTTTTAAAGGTGTTGATGTTCTGCCTCCATGTACAAAAACTTTCCATTCATCATCCTCAAATTTAGTATCAATAGCCACTACAACACATTGACTACCAAATTGATTAGCAATCTCTGTAATTAATTCGGGCCTTTTAACTGCAGATGAATTAAGGCTTACTTTATCAGCCCCAGCTTCTATTAGTTTAGCAACATCTTCTACAGCATTAATTCCTCCTCCAACGGTGAAAGGAATATTGATTTCTTTTGCAATTCTTTTAACTAATTCTATTAATGTTGATCGATTCTCAATTGTTGCTGTAATATCTAAAAAGACCAATTCATCAGCGCCTTGTTTTACATACTTTATGGCCAGCTCAATTGGATCTCCAGCATCTTTAATTCCTACAAAGTTGATTCCTTTTACTGTTCTCCCATCTTTGATGTCTAAACAGGGTATTATTCTCTTTTTTAACATAACTCTTGTAGTTTTTTTAAAGTTATTTTTCCTTCATAAATGGCTTTACCAAGTATTGCTCCTTCACATCCTAACTCAATCAATTGATATAAGTCATCCATGTTAGATACCCCTCCACTAGCAATCAAATTAACTGATGATTTGCTCATAATTTCTTTATAAAGCTCATTTGAGGTTCCGGCCAACATTCCATCTTTAGCTATATCAGTACAGATAACATTTTTAATTCCTTTCGTTTCATATTCTTTGATGAACTCAATTACATCAATATCAGACTTATCCAACCAACCATACGTTGAGATTTTTCGATTACTACAATCAGCTCCAAGGATTATTTTATCTGCTCCATATTTACCTAACCATTCTAAAAACTGAGTTGGGTTATTGACCGCAATACTTCCTCCAGTAA
>JAQXDJ010000008.1 GCA_029251425.1 Vicingaceae bacterium | reverse complement strand
CTATTATTAGTAGCAAGCTTTTCTTTTGCTCAAAAAAATAGCTCTATTACATTTGAGAAGCCAACTCAAAAATTTAAAAAAGTAAACGAAGGTGAGCAAATTGAGCTTATTTACAGATTTTCTAGTTACGGAAAATTTGTATTAAATATAATACCACCTGAAATTGATTGTTCTTGTACTGAAGTTGTAATCCCTGAATATGAAATTACGTCTGGAGCTCAAGATTCTATCATTATTAAATTCAACACCAACGATAAGATTGGATGGCAAGAGCGCAATGTTATTATTCAATTCAAAGCAGATCTATTACCAAAACCTATTGAAAACACACTAACTTTTAAAGGTATGGTAAAAGCTAGTAAATCAACTAAAGAAGCTTACAAGCTTAAGAAGTCAAAGAAATAATTCATCTTTAAACAAAGAGAATTAACATTCCTATTCATAACTAATTTGTAATTAGTTTTGTCATCGATGAAAAACCCTATTGGATTTAAAGAATTTGTTGCATTAATGGCAATGATGATAGCTTTAACAGCGCTATCAATTGATGCTATGCTTCCTGCATTAACCAATATAGGTGCTGATTTAGGTGTAATTGAGCCTAATGATAATCAACTAATCATTTCAATTTTATTTTTGGGGTTAGCTATTGGTCAATTATTTTACGGACCAATGTCTGACAATATAGGTAGGAAGCCTGCCGTATATATTGGTTTAACCATTTTTGCACTAGGTTGTATAACATCTATGCTTGCTGAAAACTTAACAACAATGCTTATTGGAAGATGCTTGCAAGGCATTGGTTTGTCAGGCCCACGAGTAGTTACTGTTGCTATCATTAGAGATTTATATAAAGGAGATCGGATGGCACAAGTTATGTCATTTGTAATGGCGGTGTTTATTGCTGTTCCTGCACTGGCTCCAGCTTTAGGACAAGGCGTTCTTTTAATTGCTAACTGGCAAATGATTTTTGTAGTATTATTATCATTAGGTGTTATTGCATTTATTTGGTTTTATCTCCGACAAGAAGAAACATTAGTAAAAGAAAATAGAATAAAATTCTCATTTGCAAACCTTGGAAATGCATTAAAAGAAATTAGTACAATAAGGTCCACCATAGCCTATACACTTGCGGCAGGGTTTATTTCAAGCGCTTTTGTTGGTTTTCTAAATTCATCTCAACAAATTTTTTTTTTTTTTTTTAAACTTGGAGAGAAAATTCCCATCTATTTTGCAGCTATTGCTTTAAGTGTCGGGCTAGCATCTTTTGTAAACGGGAAGTTAGTAATGAAATATGGAATGGTAAAAATGGTAAAAACAGCAGTGCTTGCCATTGTATTTATTTCAATCATTTTTTCACTTTTTATGCACTTTTTCACTCCTACACCTTCTTTAGCTCTCTTTATGTTCTACTTATTAACTACAGTTTTCTTTGTGGGAATTCTTTTTGGAAACTTAAATTCAATGGCTATGGAGCCATTAGGACACATGGCAGGAATAGGCGCTGCAATTGTAGGTTCTGTTTCTACTTTTATATCTGTTCCTTTTGGAACTTATATAGGTATGCAATATAATGGAACAGTAGCTCCAATGGTAATGGGGTTTTTAATTTTTGGAGGATTAACAGCTCTCGCTATTTTTGTGGCTAAAGGAATAAATATTGAATCCAACAGTCTTTAACTTTAATGTACTAGCAATAAAAAAGCCTCCTAGTAAACTAGAAGGCTTTCATATTATAATGTAGTTAGCTTTATTCTGCTAAAACAATAACTTTATTGTTATTAACCTCAACAACACCACCTTTTACCGAAAAAGTCTTTTCAGAACCATTCTCAACAACTTTAATTTCTCCTGCTTTAAGCGTAGAAACTATTGGTGCGTGATCGTTTAACAATCCAAAAGAACCATCTGAACCTGGTAAATTAACCGATTCAACTTCTCCTTTATAAAGGTTCTCTTCTGGTGTAATTATTTCTAATTGCATAATTCTAATTATTAAGCTTCAGCTAACATTTTTTTACCTTTCTCAATCGCTTCATCAATGTTTCCAACTAAGTTGAAAGCAGCCTCAGGATATTCATCAACTTCACCATCTAAAATCATATTAAATCCTTTAATAGTTTCTTCGATAGGAACTAAAACCCCAACTAAACCAGTAAATTGCTCAGCAACGTGGAAAGGTTGAGATAAGAAACGTTGTACTCTTCTTGCTCTGTGTACAGTTAATTTATCTTCTTCAGATAATTCATCCATACCTAAAATTGCAATAATATCTTGTAACTCTTTGTAACGTTGTAAAGTTTCTTTTACTTTTTGTGCAGTATCATAATGAGCTGCTCCAACAATTTCTGGAGTTAAAATTCTTGAAGTAGAATCCAATGGATCTACCGCAGGATAAATTCCTAACTCAGCAATTTTACGAGAAAGTACTGTAGTAGCATCCAAGTGAGCAAACGTTGTTGCTGGTGCTGGATCTGTTAAATCATCTGCAGGTACATAAACCGCTTGTACAGATGTAATAGAACCATTTTTTGTAGATGTAATTCTTTCTTGCATCGCTCCCATTTCAGAAGCTAATGTTGGTTGGTAACCTACCGCTGAAGGCATACGACCTAATAATGCAGATACCTCAGAACCAGCTTGTGTAAATCTAAAAATGTTATCAATAAAGAATAAGATATCTTTTCCGTCACCGTCTCCCTCACCATCTCTAAAATACTCAGCTAATGTTAATCCAGATAAAGCAACTCTTGCTCTAGACCCTGGAGGCTCGTTCATTTGACCGAAAACCAATGTAGCCATAGATCCTGATAAACCGTCTTTATCTACTTTAGATAAATCCCATCCACCTTCTTCCATAGACTTTTCGAATTCTTCTCCGTATTTAATTACGCCAGATTCGATCATCTCTCTCAACAAATCATTCCCTTCTCTTGTTCTCTCTCCAACTCCTGCAAATACAGATAAACCTGCGTGTCCTTTTGCGATGTTGTTAATCAACTCCATAATTAAAACGGTTTTACCAACTCCGGCTCCACCAAACAATCCAATTTTACCACCTTTTGAGTATGGTTCAATTAAATCAATAACTTTAATTCCTGTAAAAAGTACTTCCGAAGATGTAGATAACTCCTCAAACTTAGGCGGATCTCTGTGTATTGGATATCCTCCTGTTTTATCTAAGTTTTCTAAACCATCAATAGGATCACCTACAACGTTAAATAATCTCCCTCTAATGTTTTCTCCAATTGGCATTGTAATAGGAGCTCCAGTTGCAACAACTGCCATTCCTCTGCTCAATCCATCACTTGCATCCATTGCAATTGCTCTTACAGTATCTTCACCAATGTGTTGTTGACACTCTAAGATTACTTTTTCTCCATTAGCTCTAGTAATTTCTAATGAATCCAGAATATTTGGAAGTGCTCCATTTTCTGTATCAAAGCTTACATCAATTACAGGTCCGATTATTTGTGTTATTTTTCCAGTATTAGCTGACATTATGTTGTGTTTTTTTAATTAAACTTTTCTGTCTGTTTTTCGGCTGCAAAAATAGTACTAATTATCATTTTATAACAACTATTTTTATATTATTTTTTTACTGATATTTGCACCTTCAAAATAAATCCATTTTCGGTAGTAATAAGATACATTTTAGTGAAGGTTTACAACAGTATTGAAGAATTTAGCACCAGCAATAAAACTGCTGTAACAACAGGTACTTTTGATGG
>JAQXDJ010000003.1 GCA_029251425.1 Vicingaceae bacterium | reverse complement strand
ACTGATGGTAAAAACTGGGAAGAAGTTATTGAGACTAACGGTGCTGGGAACAGTAATCAAATTATTGAATATTTTGAAACTGATTATGAGCCATTAACAGGTGTTTCGTATTACCGATTAAAACAAACTGATTTTAATGGTGATTTCACTTATTCTAACATTATCCCAGTTCGTTTCGAAGAAAATCTTGATACCTCAGGATCTATTAATTTATTTCCTAGCCCAGTTGCAATAGGAGAAACTGTTAATGTTGAATTTAAGGGTATTTATGAATCTGAGCTGTTAGTAGTATTAAGAGATATTAAAGGTAGAGAGTTTTATTCTAAAATGGTTGTGAATATTGAAAATGGAAAATTGATTGGTATTCCCATAGAAAGAGAAATTCCCGCTGGAATTTATTTAATTACAGCTTCCTCAGAAAACAGAATATACAGCCAGAAGTTGATCGTTAAATAAAGAGTTAGACAAATAAAAAGATAAATATGGATGGCTCACGCTTCTATTTCAAACACATACCATACCGCTCTTAGCTTTCCCTCAAACCAAAGTAATGGCATAAGTTTTCACCACAACAGCACACTGAATGAATACACTAAACACAACAATCTATATATAATATACTCTGTTTCAAGCTTTTTTAGCTTTGTGAAACTTGCGGAAGTTGTGCCATAATTTTAGCTAGTGCTTTTTAATAGCATATTAGCGAGCTGCATTCTCGCTTTTTAACTTGACAAGGTTTTCGCTACTAATCTGGTGCGGTTTCGGGTGATTCCTCACAAAAATTATTACTTTTAAAGCATTGAACAAACTAAACGCAAATTACATATAGTAGCGTTAGTAATAATGATCAAATAATTGAAGAAAATGAAAGATCAAATTAAACGAATGCAAGTGGGTGAAGGAAGAATTAGCGGAGCAATTTCAATATTCCTTGGTACGCTATCTTTGGTTGGAATATTATGTTTTAAATTTCCAGAACAATTAACAACTCAGGAATTTCGTGAAGTCTATACAGCAGAAATGGTTGAAAACCTTATGTTGGGTGGAATAATCGCTACATTGCTCTTTGCACTGGTTAGTATATTACTCAATAAAAATAAACAGAATGCAATAATTGGGATTTGCTTAGGAGTTCTAACAATAGTTTTTGGAGGAATTACAGTTCAAGGTAGAGCTGTGGAACAAATTAGCTGGAGTATAGGTCTTGATTGGCTTATTTTAGATTTATTAATAATGGTCGTATTGTTTGTACCTATAGAGTTATTTTTTCCAAAAAATAAGTTACAGTCAAAATTTCACGAGGAATGGAGAACTGATCTTATTTATTTTGGTATAAGTCATTTAGCAATTCAATTGTTCGGAGTTATAACAAAAAAACCAGCTGTAGCGTTTTTTGGTTGGATGAATTTAGAAGAAGTACATGTTTGGATTTCAGAATTGCCTTTTCTAGTCGAATTATTTCTCGCTTTATTTATAACTGATCTGTTTCAATATTGGGCACATAGGTTTTTTCATTCACACCATTATCTTTGGAGATTTCATTCCATTCATCATTCAACTCAAAACATGGATTGGCTTGCTGGTTCTCGAACTCATTTTATAGATATATTTTTCACACGTAGCGTATCATATATGCCTCTTTATATTTTAGGTTTTTCCACCCTAACATTCAATGTGTATATTTTATTTATTGCGATTCATGCCGTTTTAATCCATGCTAATACAAGAATTAATTTTGGGTTTTTGAAATATATCATAACAACTCCTCAATACCATCACTGGCATCATTGTGAAGAACCAGAACATTATGGGAATAATTTTGCAGTTGTGTTTCCATTTATAGATAAAATTTTTGGAACCTACTACCTCCCAGGAAAGGAATGGCCAAAAGGAACAGGGTTAGTTGATGCCTCATTTCCAAAAGGGTTTGTAAAACAACTTTTCTTCCCTTTTACGAAAAATCCTTTCAAAAACGATTTATTACCAGAGGAAAAGAGTAAACGATAAATAAAACCACTATTACTAACAAGGTATAAAAGGCATTAAAACGACCTTTTATACTAATCGTTAGGTGTAATACAAATAAGTTTATAAATGCGGAATAAAGTAATTGCTATACTAAGATTTTATTTTGTTATTAATGCAATAATAGTTTTGGGGTATTTAAAAATAAAAAAAATACCTAATGACTTTACATTGAAAGGATTT
>JAQXDJ010000449.1 GCA_029251425.1 Vicingaceae bacterium | reverse complement strand
TGTTAACTACCACTTTAAATCAAAGAAATTATAAAGATTATAAGGTTACTTTATTAGGCTTGGAAGAATGGATGAATTTTGAGAACATTGATTTGCCTTATTTTCAAAAGTTAAATGTTCATTACTGTTCTGCTCGTTTTATTAATGAAAAAGATTCATTGGTGCAAAGTTTCGTTGCGAACTATGTAACTCAAAAAGAAATGTTTCCATCAAAAAATACTTTTTTAGGATTTGATTTGGCTTATTTCTTAGGAAGTAATTTGATGGCTAATGGAACAATGTATTCACCAGCTTCATTAAAGGAATACAAAGGGTTTTCGATTAACTTAAACTTCTTTAAAACTGGTGTAGAAAGCGGGTTTGAGAATACCGAATCTTTTCTGTTAAAGTTTGAAGACTTTACCTTAAAAAGAGTCAATTGAAATCTCAGGATTCCTCACAAGATAGTTTTGAAGTAGATGTTTCCATCTTTGAAAAAGATGGGAAAACAGAATTTTCAGAAAAGATTAAGATTCATAAAGAGAAAACAGTAAAAGCTTTTCAGGATTTAGTAATTAATGTAAAAACAGAAGTGACTGAAACTAAAGTTGCTTCTCAAATTTTAGTGAAATATATCAAAGAAGGTAATGTTACTAAAGAGGAAGAAAAAGAGTTGCGAACTCAGGTGTATGATTTATTAAAAGTGTTGGGAATAGGAGTCCCTTTTGCATTAATTCCTGGAGCAAGTTTGTTACTACCCTTTTTAATTAAAATTGCTCAAAAAAAGGGTGTCGAAATTTTGCCAACAGCTTTTAATGAAAGTAATAAAAAGGCTTAGCGTACAATATCTATCCGTTTAATTAAGAATATCAGCCTTTAGTAGAATAAAGATTTCTCCTTTATTTTTTAGTTGTAAATTGCATAAGAATTCCAAATGTAACTTATGTTAAAACGATTACTTTTTTTGCTCATTTTTACTGTATCTCTTTTGTCAGGATATAGTCAGTTAAACTTAAGTTTAGTTGGACAACTTTCTTATGGAAATACTGAATTAAGTGATATTTGGGGGCATGTTGATGGAGCTGGAAAAGAATATGCGATTGTCGGAAAATTTAACGGAACTTCTATTGTTGATGTTTCTACACCAACTAATCCTATTGAAGTTTTTGTAAGTAATGGAGCTGGGTCTATTTGGAGAGACTTAAAAGTTTGGAATAATCACGCATACATTGTAAATGAAACTTCAGGAGGATTAAAAATCATTGATATGTCAAGTCTGCCTGGAACTATTTTGCCTGCAGATGTTTATCAGTTTGGAGGGGTAGTTTACCCGTTTAATTCAGCTCACGATTTATATATTGATGAAAATGGTTTTGCTTATATAATGGGTGCAGATAACGGAGTTGGAGGTGCCATTATTTTAGATTTGAATAATAACCCAAAAGTGCCCGTTGAGGTTGGTAGGTATAATGATTTTTATTTGCACGATGGAATGGTTAGAAACGACACGTTGTGGGGAGGTGCTGTAAATGATGGTTTTTTAACCGTTATTGATGTTGCCAATAAATCGAATCCTACAACAATGGCAACACATAATACTCCAAGTAATTTTACACATAACTGTTGGATTTCGGATGATGGGCATACCTTGTTTACAACAGATGAAAAGCCAAATGCATTTATAGCGGCTTATGATGTTAGTGATTTAAATAATATACAAGAAACTGATAGAATACAGTCGAGCCCAGGTGAAAATGTAATACCACATAATACATTTGTTCTTGGTGATTATTTAGTTACATCATATTATAGAGATGGAATTACCATACATGATGCTAGCAACCCTTCAGTTATGGTTGAAGTTGGTAGTTATGATACATCTCCTCAGTTTTCAGGAGATGGATTTAATGGCGCTTGGGGAGTTTACCCTTATTTTCCTTCAGGTATTATAATTGTTAGTGATATAGAGAATGGTTTATTTGTATTGGATCCAACTTATAAACGAGCTTCATTTTTAAAAGGAAAAGCAACAGATTTAGCAACAGGTTTGCCAGTAGATGGTGTAAAAGTGAAATTTGTTTTCGCTCCAGATTCATCTAATACAAATGTGATTGGTAATTACCAAATGGGACTTGTAAATGCTGGGACTTATAACCTTACTTTTACTAAACCTGGCTACCAAAATGAGGTGGTAACCAATGTAGTTGTAACTGCAGGAAATACTACAACGGTTGATATTGTAATGAATCCTTTTCCGGTTAGTGTAAAAGAATCAACTTATAAAAATGCGACAAGTGTTTTTCCATCTCCATTTAAAGATGAATTACAAATAACGCTTGAGCAGCAAGCTGAACAATTAAAGGTAGAAATATTAAATGTTACAGGAGTTGTTGTAAGTCTTAAGGAATTTAAAAATACGACAGCAGTTCGTTTTAAGAATGACTTGCCAAAAGGAATTTATTTTGTAAACGTATTTGCAGAAGGTGAATTTGTGAAAACTGAAAAAGTAATAAAGCTGTAACAACTAAAGCTCTTCTTTCAAATCAATTAAAAAACCTTTAATTTTTTGTAGCGATTTTACAATCTCTACATTTTGGATAGTATCTTCCTTATTGTCTTTTAATTTCTTCTTAGCACCCTCTAGAGTATAACCTCTTTCTTTAACTAAATGGAAAATGATGTGAAAATTATCTACATCTTGTTTGGTAAATAAGCGGTTTCCTTTTTTGTTTTTCTTGGGCTTAATAATATCAAATTCTTTTTCCCAAAAACGAATTAAAGAAGTATTTACTTCAAACATTTTGGCAACTTCACCAATAGCATAATATAATTTAGAATCTGACATTGGAACAAATGTAGTGAATATCATTTTACCTATTGCTAACAGTTAATAAGTTAATATGAACAGTTGTTTGTTATTATACTAAAAAGTTGTTTTGGGAAGTTCGTTTAACGGTTTAATTATGTTTAGTACGGATTTGTAAAGAGCAAAACCCTCAATTACGCACAT
>JAQXDJ010000448.1 GCA_029251425.1 Vicingaceae bacterium | reverse complement strand
ATATTATTTATTTAATCTTTGTATAAAAGTCAATTAATCTGATTTCTAAAAAGTCTGATTTAGCATAATTATATTAAACATAAAAAAATCTTCTCATTTTGAATGAGCAATTTCTATATAATGCATTAGATTAATTAAGACACTAAACGTTTTATGGGTTTTAACTATTAATTCTATAAATTCTAATAACTTTGTAAAACATAAAAAAATACAACCTTGGGAAAAGTAAAAATATATGCTAAACTATTTTGGGCTCAGTTTAAAACAAGATTTAAGAAGTCTCAAGAATATGAAATACCTAGATGTGGAGTTTCATTTACAAAAATGACAAATTTAGCAACAGAAGTTAAAGGAATTAAGATTATTAAAAATCAAGATACAAAAGCAACCGTTTTTAGAGTAAGTGCTAAAGCTCCAGAAATTATTTTTGGTTTTGTTTCTCAAATGGCTGAACTGGTTGTCCCTAATATTGATTCTCCTAGTAAAAAAGATCAAAAAAAACTGAACGAACTTGGTGTTTACATCAGAAAATTACAACCACAAATGAAAGACCTAGAGCTTTACCAACAAGCTTCTGCTTTAATGAATTAGAAAAGAATAATTATTTTAGCTTTCTAAAAGATTACAAGTATGATTAAGTATAATCCTAAAGACTGGTTCGGTTTAATTTTTCAATTCCATAAAAGTGATACATTCAGTAAAATGGGCTGGGTATTACTAATATTTGCAGTTTATACCGCTTTAGTCGTTTTTTTAGAATTACATTTTAAGGATGTGCTTCAGTTTAAAAGTACGATACAAGTACACTCATTGTTAGGTTTTGTATTGGCCCTCTTACTCGTTTTTAGAACAAATTCGGCTTATGATAGGTGGTGGGAAGGTAGAAAGCAATGGGGAGCAATGGTAAACAATACCAGGAATTTTGCTATTAAATTAAATGCCCTATTACCTGCTGGAACGGATACTTCATATTGGCAAAAAATGATTCCGAATTATGTTTTTGCTATGAAAGAACATTTAAGAGAAGGTGTTAAAAATGAAGAACTAAATATGCCGAATGGCTTAGAGCATTTAACTAATAAAGCTCATGTACCAAACGCTATTGTTGGCGATATGTATAAAGAATTACATGCTTTATATAACGCCAAAATTATCAGTGGCGATCAATTAATTACTATAGATAAAGAGCTAAAATCTTTTACTGATATTATTGGGGCTTGCGAAAGAATTAAAAAGACCCCTATTCCATATTCTTATAGCTTATTCTTAAAGAAATTCATTTTCTTGTACGTAATTACCATTCCTTTTGGAATGGTTTACGATTTTAATTATTGGACAATTCCAATTGCTACTGTAATTCTTTATGTTTTAGGAAGTATAGAGCTAATTGCCGAAGAAATTGAAGATCCTTTTGGGGTTGATGCTAACGATTTACCTACGGATGATTTAGCAGTAACAATTAAAGGAAATGTTAAGGAAATATTAGGTTAGCATATAACTTAAAACAGGCTATAATATAACTTATATATGAAACATGTTTTGAATACTTATAT
>JAQXDJ010000441.1 GCA_029251425.1 Vicingaceae bacterium | reverse complement strand
ACCAACAAAAATCACTTTATCCCATTTTATTTTTTCTGAAATAAATAGGGTAGGATTTTCTTGTAATTTTTCTGCAACAACTCTGTAAGCTAAACCTTGGTAGGCTAATTTTTTATCGGTTAGGTGTTTTCTGTAGCAGATGTATAAGACTCCGAGTTGTTTCCAGAATTTTAAATATTGCGATTGAAAGTCTGTAATTCCTCGTTCTCCTAAATTCCAAATTTCTAAAGCTCTTGCTTCATTAATGTGTTTAAAGAAACCAGTTGTAGGAACAAGGTATCTGTCAATCTCATTAAAATCGTGCAATAAAATTTGTCCCCATTTACTAAATTCTTCAAAGGTCTCAGTGTCTTTAGGTGTGTTCTTTAGATAGATGGCATAAAGCTCAAATAATTGCTCTACATTATCAATGACTTCAACATCAGAAAGTTGTTCAATTAACTCCTCGGTTCCAATAATTTCGGGTAACCAAATGGGTTTGGTAATATGTTTACTTAGGTGTTGTTTAAGAAATAAGCCGGCTCTTTTGTTAGGCAAAACAATACACAACTCACTTAAATTGTTAGGGTAGTTATCTATGAGGTGTTGTGCTGTTTTTTCTAAAAAGGTATTCACGATTGGTTTTTGGTTGATAATTTTTAGTCTGTAGTAAAAGTAGTAGAATTCATAATTCTAATTTTTTTATGATATAAATGTCGATAAAGAATAAGACAGAAAGTATTATAGAAGTAAGAATAATTAAAATAATAGTAATCTTTATTAGGTTTATTAAATCATTACGAGAATAATTAAACTTTGTTTTATACATTATTGAGTAATCGATGGAATGTAATTGTTTTTTTATCCAGTTGAACATTAATAAAAGTTTAATTATTTACCTCCAATTTAAAACCAACACCATGAATATTGCTAATTTGAATGCTTTCATCTTCAACTAAATATTTTCTCAATTTAGAAATAAAAACATCCATACTTCTACCGCTAAAGTAATCATCATTACCCCAAATGTTTTTTAAAATCATTTCTCTAGGTGCTATATCGTTAATGTGTTCACATAAGTAAGAAAGAATACGAGTTTCTTTTTTTGTTAGTTTTTTATCTTCAGCATTAAGGCTTAAAATCTGATTTTTCACATCAAAGCTATATTTACCGATGGTGTAGTTTTCAACTGCTTTTTCTTCTTGTTGAGTTAAAATTTTAGTTCTTCTTAATATTGATTCAATTCGTAATAAAAACTCTTCAAAATCGAACGGTTTAGTAATGTAGTCATCTGCGCCTAAAGTAAATCCTTTAACCTTATCTGCTTGCATAGTTTTAGCAGTTAAAAAAACAATGGGTATTTCCTTGTTTACATCTCTAATTGTTTGTGCTACAGCAAAACCATCTTTTTTAGGCATCATCACATCCAAAATACAAAGATCAAACTGTTCGCTTGCAAAAGTTTTTAAAGCAACTTCTCCATCAGAACATAGGGTTACTTTGTAGCCAATAGATTTTAAATTATCTTGAACTACAAATCCTAG